>JANOFZ010000410.1:0-7939 GCA_031413935.1 Thermoleophilia bacterium
TGATGAGCTCGTTCCCCTACATCGCGGATCCGGAGAGCGGCTTCGCGAACGGCAAGGGCCTCCCGAAGCCTTAACGGCAGAGGCTGGTCGGGGGCGAGGTTCACGCCTCGCCCCCGACCGAACCGACCAGCCGCGGTGAGCGAACAAGCGGCAATCCACACGGAGGGGGAAGGGATCATGACGATGAAGAAAGGCTTCGCACTGTTCGGGTTCGTGGTGCTCGTTGCCACGGCAGCCCTGGCAGCCATGTTCGCAGGCCACGGGCCTGCGGGCGCAAGCGCATCGAGCCACCGGGAAGCGCCGCTGATCGCGGATGACCCGACGGCCGACAGCACCGACCTGTACGCGTTCGTCAGTCCCGACGCGCAGGACACGGTCACGATCGTGGCCAACTACATCCCGTTCGAAGATCCTGCGGGCGGGCCCAACTACTACAAGCTCGACCCGACGGCGAAGTATGCCATCAAGGTCGACAACACGGGCGACGGCAAAGAGGACGTCACCTACGAGTTCAAGTTCAAGACGATTCTCTCGAACCCGAACACGTTCCTCTACAACACGCAGCAGATCACGTCGGCTACGGACCCTGACCTCAGCGTCAGGCAGACGTACACCGTGACGCGGATCGCGGGCAAGGGCAATGGCAAGAAGACTGTGCTCGTGAGCGACGCTCCTGTCGCACATGCGAACATCGGCCCGCGCTCGAACCCGACCTACGACCCGTACGAGGCCGTCCAGGACCTCGGCGGCGGTCGTAAGACGTTCGTCGGCCCTCGGGACGACCCGTTCTTCGTCGACCTGGGCTCGATCTTCGACCTCGGCGGACTGCGACCGTTCAACTCTGCCCACCTGATCGGCCTCGGGGACGCTGCGGGCGAGGATGGTGTGGAGAACTACAACGTCCACTCGCTCGCGATCCAGGTGCCGAAGACGGATCTGCTCAAGGCACCGATGGTGGACGGCACGATCGGCATCTACACGAGCGTTACGCGCCCTGAGATGCGGATCTTCCGCGCGAACGGGACGATCGAGGCGACGGGCGAGGACGTGCAGGTCTCACGCCTCGGCAACCCGCTCGTCAACGAGGTGATCATTCCGCTCGGCAAGAAGGACCTCTGGAACGCGTCGGATCCGAAGGACGATGCAGCTTTCGCGAGTCACTACACGACTCCGGAGCTGACGGGCCTGATCAACTTCCTCTATCCGCCGCTGATGGACGCTGCCACAACCGGCCGTGGCGACCTCGTCGCGGTGCTGCTCACAGGTGTGCCGGGCCTCAACTTCACAGGCCCGACGCAGGCAGACCTGCTGCGACTGAACACGGCTGTCCCGGTGACACTAAGTCCCGAGCCACTCGGCGTGCTCTCGGGTGACCTGCAGGGCTTCCCGAACGGTCGCCGTCTCGCGGACGACGTCACGGACATCGAGCTCCGTGCGGTCGCCTGCGGCTACGGCCCCATCCTCGAGGGCTTGCTCGGCCTCTGCAACCTCACGCCGAACAACGGGATCGGCGACGGGGTGGACACGAACGAGCAGTCGTTCCTGCCGCAGTTCCCGTACGTCGCGGCACCGAACCAGGGCTACGGCCACACCGGCCACAACTAGAGACGGAGAGGAGGGAGACTTCGATGAGACATCGCACAAAGCTTCTCGTCGGTGGCGCGGTCGCGATCGTGCTGCTCGCGGGAGGGCTCCTCGGAGGCGTGCTTGCGGAATCTCCCTCCGCCGGCCCTACAGCCGTCGGCTCGTCCCTGGCGATCTCGGAGAGTGCGCTCTCCGGGATCGCCCAGGGCGGCACGGAGGCCACCATCTCACGACTCGAGGCCGCGCTCCAGTCGGATCCGACCGACAGCGACACACTCGCCTCCCTCGGCCTGACGTACCAGGTGCGGTGGCGTGAGACCGGCGACGCCGGTTTCCTGCCGCGCTCCGAGGCCGCGCTGAAGAAGGCACTCCGAACGAACCCGGATGACCCGACGGCCACGCTCGGGCTCGGCAACCTTGCTCTGATTCAGCACGAATTTCGCCAGGCGCTCGCAATCGGGCGCCGGGCACACAAGCTTGCGCCCTACGCGGCGCGGCCCTACGGCGTCATCGGTGACGCCCAGATCGAGCTCGGGCGCTACGACCAGGCGTTCGCCACCTACGAGAAGATGGTGTCCGTCCGGCCGACGCTCGCGTCCTACGCCCGGATCGCCTATGCGCGGGAGCTCACGGGCGATCGCGAAGGTGCGATCGCCGCGATGGAGCTCGCGCTCAACGCAGCCGGCGGTCAGCCCGAGCCAACAGCCTGGGCCCACGTCGAGATCGGCAAGCTCGAGCTCGGGCGCGGACGTCTCGAGACCGCCGAGCGCCGCTTCCAGGCCGCGCTCGCAGGCGCTCCGGGCTACATCTACGCATTCGAGCAGATGGCGCGCGTCGAGGCCGCGAAAGGCAATCTGACACGCGCGATCGCCGACGCCCGTCGGGCATCCGAGACGATTCCGCTACCCCAGTTCGTCGCCCTCCTCGGCGACCTCCTCGAGCGACGCGGCGACACGGCCGCGGCGCGGCGCCAGCACGCGACGGTCGGGGCGATCGACAGGCTCCTCGCCGCGAACGGCGTCCGCGTCGACCTCGAGTCGGCTGTCTACCGTGCCGACCACGAGATTGCTCCTGCACAGACCGTCGCTCTGGCCCGCCAGGCCCGCGCCGATCGCCCGTCGATCTACGGCGACGACGCCCTGGGCTGGGCGCTCGCTCGGGCCGGCCAGTGCCGAGAGGCGGTGCAGTGGTCGCAGCGCTCGCTCCGGCTCGGAACCGAGGATGCGCTCCTCTGGTTCCACCGCGGCTACGCCGCCGGGTGTGCCGGCGACAAGGCGGGGATGCGCACCTGGTACACGCGCGCTCTCGCGCTCAACCCGCAGTTCTCGATCCGCTTCGCTCCTCTCGCGCGAAAGGCCCTCTCATGAGACGCTCGCTCGTCGTTCTGCTCGTGGCACTCGTCGGCGCGATCACGGCACTCGGATCTCCCGGGAGCGCGGACGCCCATCCGCTCGGCAACTTCACCGTCAACCACTTCGCGGGAATCGATCTCGCTGGGGACACCGTCTACGTCCGGTTCGCCCTCGATCTCGCCGAGATCCCGACGTTCCAGGAGGGTGCAGCGGTTCGTCGCCCCGGATACGCCGCCGCGCTTGCGAAGGATCTCGAGCTGACGATCGACGGCCGCCGCGTCCCGCTCACCGTCGTCGCGCACCGAACCTCCGACCGCGCGGGCGCAGGGGGACTGAAGACCTTGCGGTTCGACGCGATCTACCGGGCCGCAGCGGGCGGGTCACGGCTGTCCTTTGCCGACAGGTCATTCGCAAACCGGATCGGTTGGCGCGAGATCACGATCAGCGCTCGGGAGGGTGCTCGTGTCGAGACAGCATCCGTTGACGAGGCGAGTCTCTCCGACGAGCTCCGTGCCTACCCGGCGGACCTCCTGCGCTCGCCGCTCGACGTGCGCAGCGCGACCGCCGAATTCACGCCGGGTGCGGCAGGAGCAGCACCACCGGTAATCGGCGAGACGCCTGCCGTCCAGCACTCCTCGGGAGGGTTCGAGTCCCTGATCGAGCGCGGTGACCTCTCACTCGGCGTGATCCTGATCAGCCTTCTCATTGCGGCCTTCTGGGGCTCCGTCCACGCACTGACCCCCGGCCACGGCAAGGCGCTCGTCGCGGGGTACCTCGTGGGAACGAAGGGGAAGCCTCGCCATGCGTTTCTCCTCGGTGCGACGGTGACCGTCACCCACACCTTCGGGGTCTTCGCACTCGGGCTCGTGACGCTCCTGCTCTCGCAGTTCATCGTTCCCGATCAGCTCTATCCGTGGCTGACTCTGGTCTCGGGCCTGCTCGTCGTCGTCGTCGGTGTTGGCGTGCTTCGTTCCCGGCTCCGCACGGGTGGCTGGGCCGACCATGAGCACGGCGACGAGACGCATACGCACGGCTCGCACGAGCATGGTCACCACGAGCACAGTCATGCCGAGCACCACCACCACGATCACGTCGATCACGCGCACTCGCACGATCGCGGCCACACGTACGATCACGCTGCATCGAGCGACGACTCCTTCACCTCACGAGGCATTCTCGGTGTCGGCATCGCCGCGGGCCTCCTCCCGTGCCCGTCGGCTCTTGTCGTGCTCCTGTCTGCGATCGCCGTCCACCGCGTCGGGTTCGGCTTCGCCCTCATCGCGGCCTTCAGCCTGGGCCTCGCCGCGACGATCACCTGCATCGGCCTGGTCGCCGTCTTCGCCCGCCGCGCCTTCAGCCGGGTGTCGTTCGAGGGACGGGTCGTTCGCGCGCTTCCGGCGCTGAGCGCGCTCGTGATTCTCGGCGTCGGCGTCGCGCTGACCGTCAAGGCCCTTCCGGGCGTGATCTGAACCGATCGGGAGAGGCAGACGAACAACCATCATGTTTGGGCTCGACGACGCAATTGCTGGCCTCTCGAACGGTGCCTCCGTGGGGGTCGTGATCCTCGTCGCGGTGCTTCTCGGCTTCCGGCATGCGACCGATCCCGACCACATCGCGGCCGTGACGACGCTCGTCGCCTCGGGGGGTGAGCGCGCGAGTCGGGCTTCGGCCCGGCTCGGCGCATTCTGGGGCCTGGGTCATGCACTGACCCTGCTCGTGTTCGGCCTCCCGATTCTCCTCTTCCAGCAGTACTTGCCGGAGCGCGTGCAGCAGGGCGCAGAGACCGCTGTCGCTGCGCTGATCGTGTTCCTCGCGCTGCGCCTTCTCGTTCGCTGGCGCCATGGCTACTTCAACCTTCATGCGCACGTCCACGAGGACGAGCATCACCATCACCCCGTCCGAACGCCGGCCGGGGCATTCGGGATCGGACTCGTCCACGGCATCGGCGGAAGCGCGGGTGTAGGCGTGCTGATCCTGGCCGCCATCCCCTCGACCACGATCGCCTGCATCGCTCTCGTCATCCTCGCCATCTTCACCGCCGTCTCGATGACCCTTGTCACGACAGGCTTTGGCATCACGTTGTCCTCCGACCGCGTGGCGGGCTCGTTCAATGGTGTTGCGCCGGTGATCGGCGTCACGAGCCTCGCGTTCGGCGCCTGGTATGCGCTCGCTGCCTGGGGCCTCGTCGTCTACCCGTTGTAGGCTCCAGCGGTGGAGACACCGCTGACCCTGACCGACGTCGAGGCCCTTGCCGTCGAGCAGCTCGACCCCGACTGGGCGGAGTACTTCCGCGGTGGCTCCGGCCGCGAGCACACGCTCTCCGAGAACACCGCGGCGTTTGCGCGGTTTCGGCTGCGCCAGCGGATTCTCTGCGGAATCGAATCGACCTCCACCAAAACGACCGTCCTCGGCTGCAACGTGAACTCGCCCGTCGTCGTCGCTCCGGTTGCCTACCAGCAGAAGGCCCACGCCGACGCCGAGGTGGGGATGGCTCGCGCAGCAGCCGCTGCCGGATCGGCGTTCTGTCTCTCCACCTTTTCCAACGCCAGCGTCGCGGAGGTGGCTGCCGCGGCGCCCGGCGGCGTGCGGTTCTTTCAGGTCTATGTCTTTCGAGACCACGGCGTCACCGACGAGCTGATCGCCCAGGCGATCGACGCAGGCTTCGCCGCCGTCTTTCTCACTGTTGACCTCCCGGTCGTGGGTGCGCGCGATCGTGAGCGGAGAATCCAGTGGACCTTCCCTGAGGAGACGATGCCGTCGGTGCGATACGCGCTCGAGCGTGGGGTAGAGGGAGAGGGCATGGAGATCCTCGACCCGGCGCTCGACTGGGCGTACCTTGCGCGCCTTGCCTCCTCCGTCAAGGTTCCGGTCGTCGTCAAGGGCGTGCTCGAGCCAACGGACGCCGTTCTCGCGGCCGAGCACGGTGCCGCGGGTGTCGTCGTCTCGAATCATGGCGGGCGCCAACTCGACGGCGTTATGCCGACGATCGAGGCGCTCCCGGCGATCGTCGAGGCCGCTGGCGACCGGCTCGAGATCCTGCTCGACAGCGGCATCCGGCGCGGCACTGACGTTGCCACGGCACTTGCTCTCGGCGCCGACGCGGTGCTCGCGGGCCGCCAGCCACTCTGGGGGCTCGCCGCCCGCGGCGAGGAGGGTGCGCGGCAGGTACTCGAGCTCCTGCGCGAGGAGCTTGCCGTCGCTTTGCACCTGACGGGCTGCCGATCGGTCGGGGAGCTCTCGCCCGAGCACGTCGCGCGCGCCGTTGCACCGTAGAATCACGCCCTGTGGACGACATCACCTTCCTCACCCAGAACCATGTAGACCTGCTGCCGGCGGGAGGACTCGAGACGAAGCTGAAGCTCGGGCGACCGCTACGCGTAAAGCTCGGCATCGACGTGACCTCGCCCGACATTCACGTGGGGCGGGCGATCCCGCTGCAGCGGATGCGCGCCTTCCAGAACGCAGGTCACATCGGCGTTCTGATCGTCGGCGACTACACGACCCGCATTGGCGATCCGTCCGGGCGCTCGGCGGAGCGCCCGATTCTCTCGAATGCCGAGATCGACGCGAACGCGAAGACCTACGTCGATCAGGCGATGCAGATTCTCGACCCGGATTGCACCGAGGTGCGCTTCAATGGCGAATGGCTCGCAAAGCTCTCGTTCGCCGATGTCGTGCGGCTGACGCGAACGTTGACCGTCGCGCAGCTCCTCGAGCGCGACGATTTCTCGAAGCGCGTCGCGGCGGGGCAGCCAGTCTCCATCTCCGAGCTCCTCTACCCGCTCATGCAGGCCTACGACTCCGTCGCTGTCGAAGCCGACGTTGAGCTCGGCGGCACCGACCAGCTCTACAACCTGCTCGCCGGTCGCACCGTGATGGAGGCGTACGGGCTCGAGCCACAGGTCGTGCTGACGACGCCGATCCTCGTCTCCTGGGACGGGACGAAGATGAGCTCGTCGGCCGGCAACAACATTCCCCTCGCGGCAGCCCCCGAGGAGCAGTTCGGGCGCACGATGCGGATCCCCGACCCGATGCTCGCCGAGTGGTACCGGCTCGTCGTCGAGGCACCCGTTCCCGAGGGAGAGGCGATGGACGCCAAGCTCGCGCTTGCACGATTCATCGTCGCTCGCTCGCATGGGCCCGAGGCTGCTGTCGAAGCCGAGGCTCATTTCACGAGAGTGGTGCGTGAGGGCGGGGCTCCGGAGGACGTTCCGGAGGGTGTTCTCCCCGAGGGCGATCCGATCCACCTTCCGGCTCTGCTCGCGGCGGAGTTCGGGCTCTCGACGAGCGACGCGCGCCGGATGATCGGTCAGGGCGGCGTCAAGCTCGATGGGGTGGCCGTGGCGTCGCTCGACGTCCCTCGCGGAGACCTGGCCGGGGCGCTCGTGCAGGCGGGGAAACGGCGCTTCGTGCGGTACCCGCCTGCGCATTGACACAGACCTGCTGGATCCTGCTATCATCGGCAAGCCGCCCGTGAGGGAGGCAGCAAAAACGCCCTGTCACTCGACTTCGGAGCGGCCTTCGAGCGAATCGGATACGACCTGTACCGAATCACCCGTAGGCCTCTGGCGCGAGTCGGAGGTCTTTTTGTTGCCCGACTCGACCGGCATCGATCTTTGAAAACTCAACAGCGTACGGAAAACGACGAGGCCCCTCGTCCTCGCTTCGGCGTGGGAGAGGGGTTACACCGTCCGCCCGTTCTACCGGGCGAGACGGTTTTCCCGTCGATGCCGTACCGACGCGCGATGCGCTGTCCTCGGACAGGGTCACGTGAAGGTACGGATAGACATTTGAGCTCAAGCTCTAGGGAAGACAACAGTTTGTCGGCCAGACCTTTTCGGAGGCGGCGCCGGCGACAAGTTCTTCACGGAGAGTTTGATCCTGGCTCAGGACGAACGCTGGCGGCGCGCTTAACACATGCAAGTCGAGCGAGAACCAGTCCTTCGGGACTGGGGACAGCGGCGAACGGGTGAGTAACACGTGGGTAATCTGCCCTCGATTCT
>JANOFZ010000411.1:0-1748 GCA_031413935.1 Thermoleophilia bacterium
TATGGCTGGTACGACGCGTTCGGGATCGGCTACGACCCCGATACGGCTGCATGGCTCGAGAACGCGATGGGCCGATCCCGCCCGATCGACGTGCAGCTGCAGGGCGGCGAGGTGTTTCGCCTCGGCCCGCAGCTCTCCGTCGAGATCCTGCCGCTCCCGGGGCACTCGCCCGGGCACATCGGCGTGTGGGAGCCTCGCTCGCGTACCGCCGTCGTCATGGATGCGGTGCTCGCGAGTGGCCTGCTGGACACGGGGGGCAACGTCATCCACCCGCCCCCGATCGTCGATGTTGCCGGCTACGAGAAATCGGTGCGTCTGCTTCAGGAGCTCGACCCGGTGCTGCTCCTGACGGGGCACTACGACGTGATCCAGGGCGACGACGTCGGCCGCTTCCTCGACGAGAGCCTCGCGTTCGTCGCGCGGGCGCGGGAGTTCGTCAGCAGCTCAGCGGACATGCCGCTTGCAGAGCTCCTCGCGGGCGCCGACGTCGAGCTCGGGCCGTTCACGTCCATGCCCAACGAGCTGGCAGCAACACTCTGGAGCGTTCTGCTCGAGCAGGGTAGGACACCCCTCGCATGACCGAAGCACTCGGATTTCACAACCCAACGCCAAGGAGGCACTGATGGAGCTCGGAATGATCAGCTCGACCTGGTTCGACACGAAGATCGGAACCGAAGAGGGAATTCGCAAGGCGAAGGAGATCGGGTTCGACACCTACGACATCTTCGAGGACCCGCTCGACATCGATGACGCGACCCGGAAGTTGATCAAGGACACCTGCGACGAGGTGGGGCTCGGAATTCGCTCCGTCGTCTGTGTCGGGTTCGGGATCGTCGACTTCAACCCATCGGTGCGTCGGTTCACCCTCGACCGCATCAAGGCGTACGTGGATCAGGGCGCGTACCTCGGCGCCCGCAACGTGCTGCTCGTCGTCGGTGAGTACTACTGGGACGGCGAGGTGTTCCCGCGTCCCGCTATCTGGGATCTGGCGAAGCAGCTGGTGGCGGAAGCCGGCGAGTATGCTCACTCGAAGGGCCTCGAGATCGCGCTCGAGCTCGAGCCGTTCAACGAGGCTCTGCTCAGCGACGTGCACGATCTCGTGCGCTTCGTCAAGGAGATCAACCATCCCGCTGTGCGCGCGAACGCCGACATCTCGCACCTCCACCTCTCGAACTGCTCGTTCGAGGACGTCGCGCTGATGACGGGCCTGATCGGCCACATCCACCTCTCGGATTGTGACGGCAAGGTGCACGGGGACATGCCGGCCGGGATGGGCGTGACCCCGATCAAGGAGTACCTCGCGGCGATCCGCGACACGGGGTACGACGGAACCGTCTCGATCGAGCTCGAGTATGCGCCGAATCCGGACGAGATCGTCGCCTGGGCCCAGAAGGCCTACGACGGCACCGCCGCGATCATGGCCGAACTCGGCGTGCGCGGGTAGGTATCGCCATGGCATCAATCGATCTGCGTACCGGGCCTGACCTGCCGCCGAAGACGGACTACGGAATCGGCTGTATCGGTGCGGGCTTCATCATGAAGGACATCCACCTTGTCGCATACGCGGAGGCAGGGTTCAACGTCGTGGCGATCGCATCGCGGACACCCGCGAATGCACAGACCGCTGCCGACGAGCGTGGCGTCGAAACGGTGTACGACACCTGGCAGGACCTTCTCGATGACGAGCGAGTCGAGATTCTCGACATCGCGTATCCGCCAGACCAGCAGCTCGGGATCATCCGCGAGGC
>JANOFZ010000412.1:0-3050 GCA_031413935.1 Thermoleophilia bacterium
CCGAGCGCGGCGCCCGGATCGTTGCCCTCAACGTGCTCGAAGTACCGCTCGGCAGACCGCTCGACGACGACATGAAGGAGCTCGAGGACGCCGCCAACCATGAGCTCGACGAGGCGATCGCGATCGGAGACTCGTACGGGATCCGCGTCCTCGATCGACTCGTGCGCGCCCGCAGCGCCGGGGCGGCGATCGTCGAGGAGGCCGAACGCCGCGGTACGGAAATCATCGTGATCGGGACGCCCAGGAAGTCACTCACGGCGTCACAACGAACGGTGTTCGGTCGGACCGTCGACCACGTGCTCCGGCACGCTCCGTGTCGCGTGATGGTTACGGCAGCGCGCGGAGAGGTATCGACATGATCTGGTACCGGCGCTCGATCTTCGTCTTCTCCGGCTGCTTTGTCCTGATCGGGATAGCGCTTCTCGTCGTCACGGCCGTCAATGGGGGCGGTCTCGTCGGATTTGTTCTGGGTGCGCTCTTCGTCGCGCTCGGAGTCGGCCGGATCCAGCTGGAGCGCAACCGTGGCGCGTAAGATCCGCGGCTTCGAGCGCGTGCTGGACGCTCCCTCCCTGTTCGCGGTCGCCTATGACGAGATCGGCTCGTCGATCTACTTCGCACTCGGCATCATTGCCGCCCAGGCTCTCGGCCTGACCCCGGTTGTCCTCTTCGCGTCCGGCCTGCTGTTCCTGATCGTCTCGCTCTCGTATGCCGAGGGAACCGCCGCTCTGCCGCAGGCCGGTGGGGCTGCGACGTTCACGCGTCGGGCCTTCAACGACCTTGCCGGGTTCACGACGGGGTGGCTGCTTTTCCTCGATTTCCTGATCGTGATCGCTCTCTCGACACTGTTCCTCCCGCACTACCTCGCGGCGGCGCTCTCCGCTCCGTCGCTGACCGAGGGCCCGTGGGACGTCATCGTTGCCGTTGTCGTGATCGCCACGATCGTCGGCGCGCGACTCGTGCGGCACAGCCGCATCCATACCGCGGCACTCGTGCTCGCGGTCATGGACATCTCGGTTCAACTGCTTGTCATCGTGCTCGGCCTTGCGATGTTCTTCTCGCCCGACGTACTCGTCAGCGGACTCGACTTCACGGTCGGGCAGAGCTGGGACGATCTGTTCTTTGCCCTACCACTTGCGATGCTCGCCTATACCGGACTCGAGACCGTCGCGAATCTGGCCGAGGAAACGCGCGAGCCAGGCAAGGTGCTGCCGCGGTCACTGTTTTCGTCGATCGGCCTCGTGGTGGTGACGACGGTACTCATCGCCGTCGTGGGAGTCACCGCTTTTCCGTCGGAGGACGGGTCGACCGATCTCGCCGACGACTGGCTCGAAGCGCCGATCGTTGGAATCGTGTCCGCGTTCGAAGGCCATCTCCCGGATTCGCTCGTCGACGTCCTGCGCGTTGTCGTCGGTCTCTCGGGCGCGCTGATCCTGTTCGCAGCAGCAACGACGGCGATCACGGGATGCACACGACTCGGGCGTTCGATGGCCGAGCACGGCATGCTTCCGCGCGAGTTCGGCCGGCTCGAGCGACGCTCGCTCGTCTCCCGTGAGGCGATTCTCGCCGTTGGTGTGACCGCGATCGCCATCGTCATCGCAACGGGCGTCTTCGCCGACGACGATGCGGCGTTCCTCGCGAGCCTGTACTCGTTCGGGGTGCTATTCGCCTTCACGGCTGCGCAGCTGGCCGTGATTCGGTTGCGCCAAACCGAGCCGGATCTCGAGCGTCCGTTCAGAGCCAAGCCTGAGGTGCGGATCAAGGGTGTGCTCATCCCGTTGCCTGCGTTGATCGGCGCCCCGCTCACGTTTGCCGTCTGGGTGCTCGCCCTCGTCACCCATCCGGGAGCCCGCTACGCGGGTCCGGCCTGGCTGCTCGTCGGGTTGGGCGTCTACGTCCTTGTCAGGCGCCGTCTCGAGGCAAGTGTGCTCGACGACATCGATCCGGTATCGACCCTGCCTCCTGGCGCCGCATACAGGAAGGTGCTCGTCCCGATGAAGCTCGGAGACATCGGCGAGGAGATGGTTGCAACGGCGATCGCCCTCGCGAAGGAGCGCGGATCGAGCGTCGAGGCGGTGTTCGTCGTGCGTGTGCCGCGTGCGTTCCCGCTCGAGGGTGCACTTCCCGAGGACGTGCGTCGGCGCGCGGACGCCTCGCTTGCCGAGGCTCGCGCTCTCGGAGAGGAGAACGGGGTCGAGATCCTCACGCGCACCGTGGTCGCGCGGTCGATCGGACACGCGATTGTCGAGGACGCCCGCGAGCACGGCATCGACCTGATCGTTCTCGGCTCCTCACCGCGGTGGCGCAGGCAGTCACGGTTCTTCTCACCGACGGTTGATCACATCCTGCGCCACGCACATTGCGAGGTTCTCGTCGTGGCGTTCCCGGAGGGCGTCTTTGAGGATGCCACGTGACCGATCCGGTCCAGGCTAGGCTACGCCCATGAAGGCAGTCGTGATCGGGTGTGGCAGGGTCGGCTCGGCTGTTGCGCAGCAGCTTGCCGGCGAAGGCTGGGACGTCACCGCCGTGGATGAGAACGAGGAGGCTCTGGCCCGGCTTGGCAGCGGCTGGAAGGGTGGATTCATCGTCGGTCACGCGATGGAGTCCGAGATTCTCGTGCGCGCAGGAATCGAGAGCGCTGACGCTGCAGTCGTCGCGACCTCCGGTGACAACACGAACATCGTCATAGGACAGGTGATCCAGAAGCGCTACGGCATCACCTGCGTCGTTGTGCGAGTGCTCGATCCGCGCCGCGCCGAGTTCTATGCGAAGCGGGGCCTCCGTACCGTCTGCCCGACGCAGACTGCGATCTCGTTCCTGGTCGAAGAGGTGCGCTCGTGCTCGATCACCCCACCACAGCCGTCCAGGGCGGTGCAGGCCTGATGTACCTCATCGTCGCCGGCGGTGGAAAGGTCGGGGCGAACGTCGCTTCGTCGTTGATCGCCATGGGCCATGAGGTGACGCTCGTCGAGCAGCGCCGCGATCGTTTCGAGGTGCTCGAGGAGGAGTTCGGGTCTGTCGTAGTGCACGGCGATGCGACGGAGGTTCATGTC
>JANOFZ010000413.1:0-4834 GCA_031413935.1 Thermoleophilia bacterium
GTACAGTAAGGCTCGATTGGTGTAGCTCATCTCGTGCGGAGAGGCCGGCAGCGGCCTCTCCGCACGGAGAGCCCGGCTCGGAACCGACTCGTGAACAGGAGAAGGCAGAGACGTCATGTGGAGATTTGTGGCCAGGCGGACGTTGTGGGCGATTTTTCTCTTTTTCGCCGTCACCTTCGTGACGTACATCATCTTCTTCGTCGCCCCCAACGACCCGGCCAAGCTCGCGGCGGGGAAATCCGCCACGACCGAGCAGGTCGCGCAGGTCGCCAAGTACCTCAACCTCGACGAACCGGTGTGGAAACAATACGGGCTCTGGTTGAAGCAACTCGTCTTTGAGGGCTCGCTCGGGAGGTCGTTCGTCAACCGCCAGGACGTGAACGACATCGTCCTCTCGGCGGCGCCGGTCACTGCGTCACTCGTCTTCGGAGGCGCGGTTCTCTGGCTCCTTGTCTCGATCCCTGTCGGCGTCCTGTCTGCCGTGAAGCCGCGGTCCGTGCTCGATCGGTCAGCCATGATCTTCGTTCTCATAGGCATCTCCGCCCACCCGGTGTGGATCGGCCTCATTCTCGCGTTCGTCTTCGGCTCCGTCCTCGAGTGGACGCCGATCTCGGGCTACTGCGATGTCATCAACCCCGGACTGGGCGCCGAATGTGGAGGCCCGGTGCAATGGGCGTACCATCTCATCCTACCCTGGTGCACCTTCGCACTTCTCTTCGCCGCGCTGTATGTGCGGCTCATCCGCGCGAATGTGATGGAGACGATGAGCGAGGACTACGTGCGAACAGCGCGGGCCAAGGGCGCCTCGAGCGGCAAGGTGATGAGGTCGCATATCCTGCGCAACAGCATGCTTCCCGTCGTCACGATCCTTGGCATGGATCTCGCTCTGGCGCTGGGCGGCGCCATCTTCACGGAGTCGATCTTCGGCCTCCCTGGTCTCGGCCGATCGGTGATCGTCGCCTACGAGAAGTCCGACCTGCCCGTGATCGTCGGCGTCGTGGTCTTCTCGACAATTGTAATCATCATCTTCAACCTGATCGTCGACTGCTTCTACGCGGTCGTCGACCCGAGGATCCGACTCACCTGATGGCGCTCCTCGAGGTCGAGAATCTGAAGACGACGTTCAAGACGGACGACGGTATCGTCACGGCCGTCGACGGTGTCTCGTTCACCCTCGAGAAGGGCGAGACGCTCGGCATCGTGGGCGAATCCGGCTCCGGGAAGAGTGTCACCTGTCTCACGATCATGGGCCTGAACGACCCGCGAAACACCGTCTCCGAGGGTGCTGCTCGCCTCGATGGCGTTGACCTTTTGACCACCGACCCGGAGTCGCTCCGCGCCCTGCGTGGAATGAAGATCGCGATGATCTTCCAGGATCCGATGACGTCACTGAACCCGGTCAAGAAGATCGGCTGGCAGCTCGAAGAGGCAGTGCTCGTCCATCGCGACGTTTCGCGCAAGGAATCACGCGCGCTTGCGATCGAAGCGATGAAGTCCGTACGGATCCCGCGCGCCGAGCAGAGGGTCGACGACTACCCCCATCAGTTCTCCGGGGGCATGCGGCAGCGGGTGATGATTGCGATGGCTCTCATCAACGAGCCGGAAATCGTGATTGCCGACGAGCCGACGACAGCGCTCGACGTGACGACGCAGGCGCAGATTCTGGATCTCATGAACGAGCTGCAGCGGGAACGTGGAATGGCGATCATCATGATCACCCACGATCTCGGTGTTGTCGCCGAAGTGGCGGACGAGGTGATCGTCATGTACGGCGGCCAGGTTGCAGAGCACGCGCGTGTCGACGAGATCTTCTACCACCCGCGCCACCCCTACACCTGGGGCCTGCTCGGTTCGCTCCCGCGCCTCGACCTCGAAGTCGAGCGGTTGGCGCAGATCCCCGGGCAGCCGCCGTCGTTGCTCAACCCCCCGTCGGGCTGTCGTTTTCACCCCCGCTGCACCTTCGCGATGGACGTCTGCCGCATCGAGGTGCCACCACTCGTTTCTTTCGGCGAGAGCTCGCACCTGCAGCGGTGCTGGCTCGACGACGCAACCAAGGAACGAGAGTCCGCCCGCACTATTGCATCGCTCCAGCAGGAGGCGTCGTGAGCACGCTCCTGAGCGTCGAGAACCTGAAGATGCACTTCCCGATCACCCGGGGCATCGTCTTTCAGAAGCAAGTCGCTGCCGTCAGGGCGGTCGACGGGGTGAGCTTCGAGGTCAAGAGCGGTGAGACGCTCGGGATCGTGGGGGAGTCGGGATGCGGGAAATCGACGCTCGCTCGCTGCCTCCTTCGCCTCCTCGATCCGACCGACGGAACGATCATGTTCGACAACCGCGACATCACGCACCTGTCGCGGGCCGAGATGCGCCCGCTTCGGCGCGAGATGATGATGGTGTTTCAGGATCCGTACGCGTCACTCAATCCGCGGAAGCGCGTTGGATTCACGGTCGCGGAGCCGCTCGAGGTGAACGGCATCGGCACGCCAGCCGATCGCAAGCGCCGGGTGCAGGAGTTGCTCGAGGTCGTCGGGCTCAGCCCGGAGCACTACAACCGGTTCCCGCACGAGTTCTCCGGTGGCCAGCGACAGCGCATCGGCGTGGCGCGGGCACTCGCGGTGAACCCGAAGCTGATCGTCTGCGACGAGCCTGTCTCGGCCCTCGATGTCTCGGTGCAGGCCCAGATTCTCAACCTCCTCAAGGATCTCCAGCGTGAGTTCGGATTGACGTACGTGGTCATTGCCCACGACCTCAACGTCGTCAGGCACATCTCCGACCGGGTGATGGTCATGTATCTGGGGAAGATCGTCGAGCTTGCGTCGGATCGAGAGCTCTACAAGCACCCGCTCCACCCTTACACGGGAGCGCTGATGTCGGCCGTTCCGGCTCCGAACCCCAAGCTCGCCCGGGAACGCAGGCCGATCGTGCTCGAAGGCGATGTCCCCAATCCGATCAATCCCCCGGACGGTTGTCGGTTCCATCCGCGCTGTCCGCGTGTCCAGAGCGGGGTCTGTGACGTCGACGAGCCGGAGCTGCTCGAGGTCACGACAGGCCATTCTCGCGCCTGCCACTTTCCTCTCGAGCACTGGCCCATGTCACCCGAGGAGCTCCGACAGCCTGCGTCGACCGCACCGGCGTTGACAGCTACGTGATTCGCGCCGCGGCGCGCCGAGCAAAACTGCCCGTCATTCTGCTCGGCAGCATTGTCGTGATCATTGCGGTCGTCGCTGTTCTTGCCGGCGCGTCCGTCCAGCGAGGGCTCTCGCTCGGCCTCTACGCCGTCGGGTCGTTCCTGACCGTCGTCGGCTTCGGGCTCGGCACGAGAAACGCGTTCCGGTCGGCCGAGAGTCGAGACGCGCATAGCCAGGATCGGTTTGCGGATCTGTGGGAAACGACGGAAGCGGCAGCGTTGCTCATCGTGCTAGGCCTCGTGTTTCTCGTTGCCGGCGTCGCGGTGGACGACCGTGTGCGCCTGATTTGACTCGCGTGTGAGCATCCCGCACTAACCGAACCGAGGTTGCGTCGTCTCACCGGGTATGACGTGGGTCAGATCATCCTCCTGTGAGCGAGCACGGTTCGCTGCGGCGCTTGCTCCCGACGGGACCCTGTCGGAGACCGAGCAGCGGATGCTCGCACGTCATCTCGAGCGCTGCGCTGCGTGCAGCGCCTTCGCGGCCACTGTCGCTGCGTTCACGGCGGAGCTGCGCGCGACGCCGCTCGCCGAGCCGCAGGTCGGCCGCGGCGGTTTCAGGGCCGGAAACCACCGGCGGGGAGCTCTGGGTCGGTTGCCGCGCCCGAGTCGGCCGCGGACGCTGCGCCTGCCGCTCGTGGCAGCGACGGCCGCAGCTGCCAGCATGCTCATCACGTCGGTCGTGGTGAACAGCCAGTCGACCGATGGTGTGGCTGCACGCTCTCCCGGTGTCCTCGTCGTCTACGCGAGCGCGGAAGACGATGCGGCAATGAGGCGAGGCTTGCGCAACATCTCGTATTCACGCCAGCTTGAATCGGATCGCTCGTTGAGCAAGAGGCCCGGTATCCTCGCAGGGTAGGTGCGCTGCTCCCTTGCAGCCGCGTAACGTGTTGGCGGAAAGGGAGACTGGAAGGGACGATGCTCGCAAACCCCGTCACCGCCCACTGCTGAAGGCTCGACCATGACGCCCGCGTTGCGGACGGATTGAGACGAGCCGAGCTAGCCGGTTACGCCGCCGACGGGGGGCCGCGATGGGATAGGATACGTGCGCTCGTCGGCTTTTTCGCCGCCGTCTTGCCACGCACTGCTAACCCCCGCACTGACGAAGAGCCTCCAGGAGACCCATGTCCAACGAGAGTGTTGTAAACACCGGCCAGATCATCGAGATCAAGGGCGTCGTGATCGACGCGGTCTTTCCCGACAGCCTGCCCCAGATCCTCCATGCCGTCGAGGTAGAGATCGTCCGACCCGACGGGTCGTCCACGACCCTCGTTGCGGAGGTGCAACAGCACCTCGGTGATGATCGTGTTCGCGCAGTCGCCATGGATTCGACCGATGGGCTCGCGCGCGGCACCGCTGTTGTCGACACCGGCGCGCCGATCACCGTTCCCGTCGGCGACAGCACCCTTGGTCGAATCTGGAACGTGCTCGGGCAGCCCGTCGACGACAAGCCCGCCGATCCGGGTGTCGAGCGCTGGTCGATCCATCGTGACCCACCCGCCTTCCGCGAGCTGAAGCCGTCCGTCGAGATCTTCGAGACCGGAATCAAGGTGATCGACCTCATCGCTCCCTACATCAAGGGAGGCAAGGTCGGGCTCTTCGGAGGCGCCGGCGTCGGCAAGACCGTCACGATCATGGAGCTCATCC
>JANOFZ010000414.1:0-3248 GCA_031413935.1 Thermoleophilia bacterium
GCGGCCGAGTACGGCGTCGGGGTCTCGCGCTTCACCTCGCTCGGTAACCAGGCCGACATCGAGGCGGCCGAGCTCGTCGAGTCCTACGCGGCCGACGAGCACACGCGCGTGATCGCCGTCTACTGCGAGGACTTCCGCGACGGGCGCGCCTTCGCAAGGGCCGGTGCTGCCGCGGTCGCAGCGGGGAAGCAGGTCGTCCTGCTCGCTGCTGGTGGCAGCGAAGCGGGAGCACGTGCGGCTGCCTCGCACACCGGCGCGCTCGCGAGCGACTCGGCTGCGGTCGAGGCTGCCTGCCGCGCGGCGAAGATCCTCCGCGTAGCGACACCCAAGGAGCTCATCGACCGTGCACTCGCGAGTCTCTCCCCACACCGTCCGCGCGGGCGCAGGGTGGCGATCGTCGGAGACGGTGGAGGCACGGGAGTCGTGACGGCCGACCTCGTCACGGAGGCCGGGCTCGAGCTGCCCGAGCTGTCCGATGGTCTCAAGACGAGGCTGATCGAGATCGCGCCGACGATCATCACGGCGAACCCCGTCGATCTCGCCGGAGCCGGAGAGGTGGACTTCTGGAACTTCGAGCGGGTACTCGGGGCCGTGCTCGATTCGGGTGAGGTCGACGCGGTTATCTTCACCGGCTACTTCGGCGGCTACAGCGAGATGAACCCCGACTTCGCTCCGAAGGAGATGGAGGTTGGTTCTGCGATCGCCGTCGCTGCGGCCGAGAGCGGGCGGCCGCTGCTCACGCAGGCGATGTACTGGGGCTCAAAGCCGGCGCAGGCTCTGCGCGACGGTGGTGTCCCCGTCTATCGGGACATCGAGGGTGTCGTGGCAACCCTGGCCCACCTCGTCGCGCAGGGCGAAGGTTTCGCACCCGACGTGCCCGACGTTGGTTCGCCCGCCCCACCGATAGTCGGCCACGGGTACTTCGAGTCACGCGAGCTCCTCGCCGAGGGTGGGGTGCCTTTCGGTGCCGCTAGGCGCGCGAACTCGATCGACGACGCGCGTGCTGCCGCGGCAGAGCTCGGTTACCCGGTTGTGCTCAAGGCGCTCGGTCTACTCCACAAGTCCGACGCGGGCGGCGTCGCGCTCGACCTCGCCGACGACGCAGCGGTCGCGGCCGCCGCGACCGACATGCACGAGCGCCTGGCGCCGGAGGGCTACGCGGTCGAGACGCTCGTCGATACGACGGGCGGTGTCGAGCTGATCGTCGGCTGCCGGCGCGACCCGCGCTTCGGCCCGCTCGTGCTCGTCGGGCTGGGCGGCGTCTACGCCGAGCTCTTGCGTGATGTTCGGCTCGCACTCGCACCCGCGGGAGTGGACGAGCTCGAAGCGCTCCTGCTCTCACTCCGCGGAGCGGGGATCCTCACGGGCGCGCGCAGCCGCTCCCCCGTGGACGTTCGTGCTGCAGCCGAGGCGGCCGCGGCGCTCTCCTGCGTTGCCGCGGCCCATCCCGAGATCGCGGAGATCGAGATCAACCCGCTGCTTGTGACGCCGAGCGGCGCGGTCGGCCTCGACGCCCGCATCGTTCTCTCCTGAGTGGACGGTTCCAGGCGCTCTAGCAGCCCGTTGCGTCCCGGATGACCCTGCAGCACTCGGCGATCCGGGGTGGGCTGAGTGTGACGAGATCATGACGGAACGCTTCGCGCGGAAGCGTATGAATGTTGTCGAATTCACGACGGACCACTCGTTCACCGATTTCTTACCGGTTCCCGCTTGCTGTACCCGCTACGATCCTGACTCGGCGGTCAATCCGTCGCACCGGCCGGTCGCGCGCGACACGGTCGGCACCACGAACCAGGAGGACGCGTGCTTTCCCCACTGACCCGCCGCTTCCCGCTCCTCGCACTCGGACTCGTCGTGCTGCTCGCCATTCCCGCGGTCGCCGCCTCCAGCCTGCGCGGCTCGAACGCAGACTCGAAGGTCCTGCGCGTCGGGACGTCGTACTACATCTCCTCGCTGAATCCGTTCGTCGGGATCGAGACGAACGACTCGCTCGCCTACTCGATGGTGTACCCGCAGCTCGTCCAGTACGTTCCAGGCCCCAAGGTCGGCGGTGACTGGGCGTCGAGCTGGAAGAGCAGCAATGGCGGCCTCACCTGGACGTTCCGGCTCAGGAAGGCGAAGTGGTCGGACGGCACGCCGCTCACCTCGGCCGACGCCGTGTGGACGATCAACACCGTTCTCAAGTACAAGGACGGTCCGACGTCGTACGTCGCGAGCTCCTACGACGGCATCAAGAGCGCGTCGGCACCGGATCCGCAGACCCTCGTGATCTCGTACAGCCGCCCGATCGCTCCCGCGCTGTCGAATCTGTCGCAGACCTACATTCTGCCGCAGCACATCTGGTCGAAGCAGCTCGGCAAGAACGGGAAGGGCTTGAAGGAGTTCCGGCCGCAGGAGAACCTGCCCAACGTCTCGGGCGGGCCGTACATCGTCACGCAATACCAGCAGAAGGGCACGACCGCCTTCAAGCCGAATCCGAACTTCTACGGCCCGAAGTCGAGGTCGGCCGGAGTGGCGTTCACCTACTACACGAATGCAACGTCGATGGTCGTCGACATGAAGCGCGGCAAGCTCGAGTACATCGACTCGTTGCCGTACGGCGCCGCGGATGCCGCGAACGGTAAGCCCGGGATCAAGGTGAATTTCGGCGCTGGCTCGCAGGTCACGAATCTCGGGTTCAACTCGAACCCGAAGAAATCGAAGAACCGCGAGCTCCTCAGTCCGCGACTCAAAGAGGCGTTCGAGTACGCGATCCCGCGTCAGCAGATCGTCGATGTCGTCTTCAGCGGCCATGCGAAGCCGTGGGCGAACATCCTGTCACCCTTCTCGAAGGCGGAGGGCTGGCTCAACCCCGCGGTCAAGCCGCTGCCCTACAGCGTCGCCAAGGCGAACACCATCCTCGACTCGCTGGGCTACACGCGTGGCGCGAATGGGCTCCGGATAGTCCCCGCAACCACGGGGAAGTTGGCGCAACCGGCGCACGCGATGAGCTACAGCGTGATCGTCCCGAACGACCTCGACTTCAACGGCGATCGCCAGTTCGACATCCTCGCAACGGCGTTCAAGAAGATCGGCGTCAAGCTCAACCTGACCCCCGGCGGTGACGGCGCCCAGGCGTTCGAGCTGATCACCGCTCCGGGCGGGAAGTACCTCAAAGCCGACATGTACACGTGGTACTGGCATCCGTACATCGATCCCTCGTTCAATCTCTCCGTGGTCACGAAGGCCGAGTGGTACAACAACAGCGA
>JANOFZ010000415.1:0-3717 GCA_031413935.1 Thermoleophilia bacterium
GCGGATGCCGTGGTGGCAGGGAGGCACGCTTCTCCATCACCTCGAGGAGATCGAGCTCTCGGGCGACCGCAACCTCGTCGACCGTCGCTTCCCCGTGCAATGGGTGATCCGACCGATGGCGGAGGAGCACCACGACTATCGCGGCTACGCGGGTCAGGTCGCCGGCGGCGTCTGGCGCGCCGGCGATGACGTGCTCGTGCTGCCCTCGGGCCTGACGACGCGCGTCGCGTCCGTCGAGACCTCCGATGGCCCGATCGACGAGGCAACGCCGGGAATGTCCGTGACGATCCGGCTCGAAAACGAGATCGACGTGCCCCGTGGCGACATGCTCGTCGATCCGGACGACCAGCCGATCACGGCCCGTTCGCTGGAGGCCACCGTGTGCTGGATGAGCGAGCGGCCGCTCCAGGTCGGAGCGCGCTTCGGTGTCAAGCACACGACGCGTGTCGTCCGCGCAGTCGTCGAGGGCATCGACGGCGTCGTCGACATGGACACGCTCGAGTACCGCGAGGCAACCGAGATGGCGCTGAACGACATCGGCACCGTCCGCCTGCGTCTCTCGGGCCCGCTGCTGGTCGACGCCTACGCCGACAACCGTGCCACGGGCGCGTTCATCCTCGTGGACGAAGCGACGAACGACACGGTCGCCGCCGGCATGGTTCGCTCGGCAACCGTGTAGCGAGTCGGCTCCTCGGGTCGAACCGGGCGTAAGGACGCTGGCGCAGGCGAGTGCGCGGACGCGCGCGTTGCTGCGAGGGGTGAGGCTTCAGCCTCATCCCGGGATCGTAGGCAGCGGGTGCTGTGTATGACGCCTGCGCAGGAGTGTCTCCGCGTCCGCTACGCCTCAGGACTTAGGAGTAGACCCAGGCCTCTTTGGAAGTCGAGTGCTCCGCCGAGGCCACGGTTCTGGCCCACGAAACCAGTCCGACGCCCCGCCCGTCTGACCGCACCCGTAGAATCGCCACGTGGCCGAAACCCCCGAAATCACCGTCCTCCTCGCCGACGACCATGAGGTCGTTCGTGAAGGGCTGCGCCTTGCGCTCCTGCGGTCGCCGCACATCCGCGTCGTCGGAGAAGCTCCCGACGGCGAGACAGCTGTCTCGCTTGCCGAGCGTCGACTGCCGGACGTGATCGTGATGGATCTCAGGATGCCGGGCATGGACGGCATCGAGGCGACGGAGGAGATCATGCGCCGCGTCCCAGACGCCAAGGTGCTCATCTTCACCGCCTACTCGGAGCGCGCCCTCCTGCAGCGTGGCCTCGAGTCTGGGGCGAAGGGGTACATCCTCAAGGAGGCTCCACACGAAACGCTGCTCCGCGCGATCGAGAAGGTCGCGGCGGGCGAGACGTTCGTCGATCCGGCCCTGATGTCGGCCCTCACGCAGGCGCGTGGGGGCAACACGGACGTGCTGACGGCGAGAGAGCGCGAGATCCTGCAGCTTCTTGCCGACGGTATGTCGAACGCCGACGTCGCTGCGCAGCTCTTCATCTCCCAGGAGACGGTGAAGAGCCACGTCCGTCACATCCTCACAAAGCTCGAAGCGGACACGCGCACGCAGGCGGTAGCGATCGCGCTGCGCGACGCGATGATCGATTGACGGACGACGCCGACGGCCGAGCTCTCGTCGAACGGCTCCGGGCCGAGCGAGACGAGCGACGCCGGCTCGCCGAGCTGATCCACGACGGCCCCGTCCAGCTCGTCTCAGCAATCACGCAGATGCTCGACGCGGCTCACCACGCCCTCGAAGCGGGCGACATTGCGAGCGGCTCCCCCATCGTCGAGCGAGCACTCGCGGTCGCGAGGGAGGCGAGCGTCGATCTGAGGGAGATCGTCAGCGGCATCGAGCCGGATGCGCTCCGTGAACTCGGGCTCGCGGCTGCACTCACCGAGCTCACCGAGCGGCACACGGCGCGCCGCGGCGTCACCTTCGACCTCGACGTGGTGGCAGGCAACGACCTTGGCGAGGGAGCTCAGTCGGGCCTGTACCAGATCGTCCGTGACGCGCTCGACCAGGCACTGCGTCGAGGACCTCCCTCGAAGGTCGCCATCTCGATCCTTCCGGCCGAGGCAGGGGTCGAGCTCAGAATCGAGGACAACGGGGCGGAGGAGCGCCGTACCGCCGTCCTCGCCGCCCTCGGCGAGCGCGCGGCCGAGCTGAACGGGGCATTCAGCAGCGAGTCGAACGCATCCGGGACGTGGATCTCGATCCGGTTGCCGCCGTCTGCCGCGCGGTTGTAGAAACCCGGGAGACAGGCTAGGGCTCTAGCGGTTCGTTCTGAACGTTGTGCTCGGTGGCGTAGGCGTCGACGAGCGGATCGATCGCCGCCGCGCCCTCGGGAAACGCGTAGTTGATCTTCACGAACGGCTCCCACTTGTCGGGCAGCGCGTCCTCGGGGAAGATCGCCTCGACCGGGCACTCTGGCTCACAGGCGCCGCAGTCGATGCACTCCTCCGGGTCGATCACCAGCATGCGGCCCATCTCGTGAATGCAGTCGACCGGGCAGACATCGATGCAGGACTTGTCCTTGATGTCGATACAGGGCTCGGCAATGATGTAGGTCATCGATCGCCAATCCTAGCGAGGCTGGCCGACGGGCATTCGGGAGAACTGTACGGGTGGAGGCGGGACAGGTACCGCCCCTACGGCAGGGTGAGTTCCGCCACGAGCTGCGGTGCGCGCTCGACGAGCGCGGACTTGACGATCACCTGATCGAAACCTGCTGCATTGCCGGCGCGGAGCCCGGCGGTGTCGGTGTGATTCGTGTAGCCGAGGATCGGCGTGTCGGGCCAGTTCTCGGCCACGTCGTCGGGGTCGATGCGCGCGATGTCACAGATGACGAGATCGGGAGGATCGGCCGAATCCCTCGTGACGAGCTGATGGTCGGGAAGAAGCCCCTCCAGCTTGCCGCGGAAGAAGAGATCGACCCCCACGAGCAGGATCGTGGCCATGACCTGACGCTAGCAGGGCCGGAGGATGGTTCTTCGCGCCCCTACAGAAACCCGTCCAGGCCGAACCACTCGAGCGCACGGTTGAGGTAGATGCGGAGGACGTAGAAGCGCCCGAAGAAGAGCAGGAGCCCGAGCGCGACCATGATCGCCCCGCTGACGATCTGGATCGCCGCGTAGTGGTCACGCAGCCAGCGAAAGGCTCCCATTGCTTTCGTGAAGATCGCACCGGCGAGCACAAAGGGAATCGCGAGCCCGAGCGAGTAACACGCGAGCAGGAACGCACCCTGGAAGACCGTGTCCGACGTGCCTGCGAGCACCAGAATCGCAGCCAGGACGGGTCCGATACACGGGGCAGCGCAGATCGCGAATGCTCCGCCGAGGAGGACGCGAGAGCCGCGACTGCGGGCGCCCTGGACAAGCCCTGCTCCGACAAGGCGCTCGGGCCAGGGAAGGAGGCCCATGAACGCGAGCCCGAAGACGACAAGCACGAAGCCGGCGATCCGCTCGAGCAGGAACTGATCCTGGAAGAACTCGGCTCCGATCAGCTGAGCGCCGATCCCTAGTGCCACGAAGACCAGAGTGAAACCGAGCACGAACGGAATGCTGGCGAGCATCACGCGCCGTGCCGACCCCTTGTCGCCAAGACGGTCTGCTTCGACGGCGGAGATCGCGGAGAGATAGCCCGGCACGAGCGGCAGCACGCACGGCGCGAGGAAGGACACGAAGCCGGCGATGAGCGCGACGATGGGATCGGTAGGCCGCACGTC
>JANOFZ010000416.1:0-1671 GCA_031413935.1 Thermoleophilia bacterium
GTTGTATACGTCGGGCCGCCAAAGCCGTGTGACACGATTTTTCGTCACATGGCGGCGGCGGAACGACGCGAGTAACGGATGCCCGTGACCGCCTAGGCGGTCACGGGCTCCGCTTCCGTCTCACTGATCGAGGAAAGGAGCAGGCCATCGCCGTCAAGGAAGAAAAGATCGAGATGGAGGGCGAGATCACCGAGGCCCTCCGCAACCGGATGTTCCGGCTCAAGCTCGACAACGGTCACGAGATGATCGGCTATACCGCCGGCCGCATGAAGCGGTACCGGATTCGCATGCTCCCCGGCGATCGCGTGCGGGTCGAGCTCTCCCCGTACGATCTCGACCGCGGTCGCATCGTCTACCGGCTCCGCTAGCAGCGGGGAACGGGCCTGATGGCCGATCGAGCCGCAGACCTCCAGATGGAGCTCGCCACGCTGCTGTCGCAGCACGAGCCGACGCTTCGCGACTACGAGCGCACCGACCTCTTGCAGCTCGAGCAGCGCTGTGCTTGGCGCCCGGGGAGCCGTCCGACGCGTCCCGAGCCGATGGTCGTTGCGTTTCTCAACCTGTTCGATCGCGCCGAGCAGGAAGAGCTCACCGACCGCACGCTCGCGGCGGGAACGGTTGACGAGCTGAGGCGCACGTTCCGCGAGCAGCTTGCCGGCGAGGCGGTTTAGCGGTCGCTCCGGGAAATCCTGTCACGCTTCGCGTGGCTGCAAACACATCGCAGGGCTTCGTCCTCGGTCGCCCCGGTACAGCCCAGTATCGAGGCTCCCTGCGTCCTCGCCCTGCTCGGTTTTCGCCGGCGAACCACGTCAGGATTTCCCGGAGAGACCACTAGAGCCCCTCGTCTCGAGCAGCTCTTGCGGCCGCGGCCGCCCGCTCTTGCTCGGCCTGCTCGATCACGCGGCGTACCGCCAGCTTCTTCTCGGCGTTGTCCGCGAACGGCGCATGGTCGATCGGTGGCAGCTCGAACTCGCTCTCGCGCGGGTCCGGCTCGATCTCCTCGTCCGGCCCCCCAGCCGTCACGTCCTCCCCCATGGGCCACAGCATCTCCGGGTTTCGGCGGATTGTCCAGAGGGAGTCTTTTCGTGCGCTCGCCGCTCCGTGCTCGTTGCCCGATCGCTAGCGTGGGCACACCGATGAGCCGATACCTCCGTACGAGCTCCGCCGAAGAGGATGCGCGCGCGTCGAATCTCGAGCTCTTCTACGACCTCGTCTTCGTCCTCGCCGTCACCCAGGTCTCGCATCTCCTGCTCGACGACCTGACGTGGGGAGGGGCGGGCCGCTCGCTCCTCGTCCTGCTCGTGATCTGGTGGGCGTGGACGTACACCACGTGGGTCACGAACATGCTCGATCCCGACGCGATCGTCGTACGACTCCTCGTTCTCGCGCTCATGTTCGGGAGCCTCGTCATGGCGGTTGCGATCCCCGATGCGTTCGGCAGTCGCGCCCTGCTCTTCGCCGGGGCCTATGTCGCGATCCAGGTCGGCAGGACGGCGTTTCTCGCGTTTGTCGTTGCCGGGCGTGGATCACCCCAGCGCGCTCCCGCGACGCACATCCTGACGTGGTTCGCTGTCTCCGGCGTGTTCTGGCTCGCGGGCGGCCTTGCATCCGATTCCGCACGGGTCACGCTGTGGGTGATCGCGATTGTGATCGACTACTCCGCGCCGCTCG
>JANOFZ010000417.1:0-2099 GCA_031413935.1 Thermoleophilia bacterium
TGGTAGTAGATGTAGGTGATTCCCTCGGCGTCGATACGGTGTCGGACGTCTGCGACGAGGGCATCGCGGCCCTCAGCGGCGACGAAGCGTTCGAGATCGGTTGCCACGTGGGCCTCCTCTTTCGTGTCGGACGGTCAGATCCGGTGTGGGTGCCACGACCGGATTGCAGAGTGTGTTACCACGTGTCTACGCTTGCAGGGGGGTCGGTGTCAAGCCTGAATCGTCCACCGCGGGATTCAATTGCCTAGAGCGCAAATACAACGCCGCGATCGATGCTTTGTGTTGATTCAGCACAAGCGTGCCGGATCGTCTGCGGCCAGTGCTCGTGAGCAAGCACGATGCCCCACAACGAATGCGCCTTTGCGTTGATTCAACACAAAGGCTCACTCGTGCCAGCCGAGCGCGACGGAGATGCGCCTGGCGCAGGTGATGAGGAGCGGAACGGCCGCTGCGATCGCCGCTCGGTCGAACCGGCTCGTCGGGCCCTGCAACGCCACGACGGCCGCGAGCTCGCCGTCGGCGCCCCATACGGGCGCCGCGATCGCGCTGAGACCGACCTCGCGCTCCTCGATCGCCTCGGCATAGCCGCGCTCGCGTACCCGAGCGATTTCGACGCCGAGTGCGGTGGGGTCAGTGATCGTGCGCGGCGTGAACGCCGTCAGCTTGCTTCGCGGGGTGACGACGTCGCCGAAGGCGAGCATCACCTTGCCGGCCGAGGAGGCATGCCCCACGCTCGGCCTGCCGAGGCGCGTCACACCCTGGAGGTAGCGGTCGGTCGGGACGAAGTCGACGGTGATCGCGTCCGCCTCACCGGGGATCGACAGTGTCGCCGTCTCGCCGACCTCGTGCACGAGCTCCTCGAGGTGTGGCCGCGCGAGGTCGCGAAGGTTGAGGCGGCCGAGGACCGCGTTCGCGTAGCGCAACGTTCTCACGCCGAGGCGGTAGCGGCCCGTCGACGTGACGTGCTCGACAAGTCCGACGCGCGTGAGAGTGCCGAGCTGACGTGACACCGTGCTCGGGCTGATGCCGGTCCGCCGCGCCACCTCGCTCGTGCCGAGCTCGCCACCGTCGGCGAGCACGTCAAGGATCTCGACGGCGCGAACCGTCGCTTCGACATCTCGGGTGGAGGGTTGACCGGTACGTGGCATCGCGCTAGTCTCTTTCCACTAGTAGCACGCTATCCCGTCTTGCGCAATAATCGAGGTACTCGAAACCGTGTCCATGCTCGTCACCTGCCCCAACTGTGGCCCGCGCGAAGTGCAGGAGCTGCGCTGCGCTGGCGAGACGACGAAGCGCCCGACCTCGACGCCGACGGTACGGGAGCTGAACGAGTACATCTACTTCAAGCGCAACGTCTGGGGCACGCAGCGCGAGTGGTGGTTCTGCCGCACCTGCGAGGACTGGTTCATGGCCGAGCGCCACACCTACACGAACGAGGTCGAGAAGACCTGGACGCCCAAGTCCTCTGCTTCGCAGACGACGTTAGATGGGGCGACGTGAGGCTTCCGGCACAGCCCGGCGAACGCATTGATCGGGAGTCGCCGATCTCGTTCACCTTCCACGGGAAGACGATGCAAGGGTTTGCCGGCGACACGATCGGGTCGGCGTTGTATGCCTCCGGGCAGCGGGTCTTCTCTCGCAGCTTCAAGTACCACCGTCCGCGTGGCCTCGTCTGCTGCTCGGGTCACTGCGCCAACTGCCAGATGACGGTCGACGGGATTCCGAGCGTCCGCGTCTGCACGACGCCTCTGCGCGAGGGCGCCGCCGTGAAGGGCCAGAACTACATCGGCTCGCTCCAGCACGACCTCATGCAGGCGACGGACAAGTTCGCCGGCCCGTTCACGCCTCCCGGTTTCTACTACAAGACCTTCATTCGCCCCCGCAAGCTCTGGCCGCTCTACGAGAAGTTCCTCCGCGGCGCCGCGGGCCTCGGGCCGCTCGATCCGAACGGCTCGCGTCAGGAGCGCGTCGACGTCGAGAACCGGCACACGGACGTCGCGGTGATCGGTGGCGGCCAGGCCGGCCTCGAGGCTGCGATCGCTGCCGCGCAGGCGGGTAACTCCGTCGTCGTGATCGACGAGGGCCATGACGTCGGAGGC
>JANOFZ010000418.1:0-7975 GCA_031413935.1 Thermoleophilia bacterium
GGACGACGGCACTGTTCTTCCGACGTGACATCGCCGAGCTCTCGAGCCTCGGGCATCCCGAGGGATTCGAGGAGTGATCGACCTCGCTCCGCTCTTCGATGTGCGGCTCCGGACACCGAGGCTCGAACTGCGGATCGGAACGCCGGACGAGATCGACGAGCTCGGAGCGCTTGCGATGTGCGGGATCCATCCCCCGGAGGAGATGCCCTTCGGCGTCGCCTGGTCGGACCGGATCGCCGAACCCGACTTCATGGACGGGTTTCGCGCGTACCACGCAGGCAGGATCGCTGCCTGGAGCGCAGACTCTTGGGGCATCGACTTTCTCGTCTGGGAAGACGGAGCACCCGCCGGCGCGATGTTCCGCGGAGGACTTCGCCGCCAGCCGGACGGTCACGACCGGATCGTGGCTCGGGGCGGCGTATCAGGGTCGCGGCATCGGCACGGAGATGCGCGTCGCTGTTCTCGATCTCGCCTTCCGCGGTCTCGGCGCCGGCGCAGCAATCAGCGGCTTCCTTGGAGGTAACGCCAGGTCGGCCCGCGTTTCCGAGAAGCTCGGCTACGTCGAGACGGGAGTCAGCGAGATCAGCCCGCGCGGCATCCCTGTCTCCCACCACGACCTCCTCCTCGAACGGAAGGATTGGGTTCCGCCCTTCCCGGTCCAGATCAGTGGCCTCGAGGCGGCGCTCCCGCTCTTCGGAGCGGCCTAACCAAGCGAGCGGAGCGCTGCGCCGAGCGACTGGCGCGACGTCAGCACCGGGGCGAACAGATCACCCTCACGCGTGACGCGCCTCCGTACCTCGTCGAACGTGAACGCTGCAGGGTCGAGGCCTGCGCGCACCTCGCCCCAGCGCAGCGGCGTCGACACGGGAGCACCGGGGCGCGGCCGAACCGAATAGACCGCCGCAGTCGTCCTCCCCGGGCCGTTCTGATTGGCGTCGACGAGAACGCCACGGCGCTTGCTCTTCGTCCACTCCGTCGTGACGAGGCCCGGGTGCGCCCGCGCCAGAGCGCTGGCGACGATTCCCGCGAACTCCCTCGTCTGGTCGTACCCGTGCCGCCGTGCGATCGGTACGAGCACGTGGATTCCACGTGAGCCGCTCGTCTTCGGGAAGCTCTCGAGCCCGACGAGGTCGAGGATCTGCTTGACGAGCAGCGCGACCTCGATCACCTCGGAGAACCCCACGTCGTCGGACGGGTCGAGGTCGAAGATGACCCAGTCCGGACGCACGGGAAGGTCGGCACGCGAGGTCCAGGCGTTCATGTCGATGCAGCCCATGTTGACCATCCACAGGAGTGCGAGGTCGTCGTTCACGAGCGGGTAGTCGATCATCCGCTTCTCACCGTCACGCGTCGAAGCGGGGAACGGCGCTCGCGGGATCCATTCCGGCATGTACGACGGTGCGTCCTTCTGGAAGAAGTGCTTCCCCTGCCAGCCGTCGGGATAGCGCTTCATCGTGAACGGGCGGTTGCGGAGATGCGGGACGAGGACGTGAGCAATGTCTCGATAGAACGCGAGGAGATCACCCTTGCTGATGCCCTCGTCCGGCCAGAACGGCTTGTCGAGGTTCGCGAGCTTCAACTGCCGCGAGCCGCGCTTCACCTCCGCTTGCATCGGAATCCTCTCCGCGACGACCTCCGCCGCCGGCTTGTCGTCACGCAGACCAAGATAGACGGGCGCACGGAGGCGGCCGTCCTTCGTCCACTCGGCGAACTCGATCTCGGCGACGAGTGTGGGCTCGACCCAGTTCACGTCCTCCCGTCGCGCGCGGGACATTCGCGGCTCCTCGCCGAACGGCGAGTTCGGGCGGCCGAGCGGATCGAGCAGAGCCTCAAGCCGGTCGAGCTCGGCGTCGGTGAATCCCGTTCCTACATTGCCGGCGTAGGTGAACCCGGAAGCCCCGTGAACGCCGAGGATCAGTGAGCCGATACCGCTACCGCGGCGGCCCTTGCCGCGAGTCGTGCCGGCGATCACTAGCTCCTGTCGATGCTTGAGCTTCAGCTTGCACCAGTCGGGTGAACGCCGGCCGGGGTGGTACGTCGAGCTCCGCTTCTTGGCAACCACGCCCTCCAACCCGTACTCGCGCGCCGCAGCCTCGAGTGCGGCGCCGTCGTCGAAGGACGGAGAGACGAGGACGCCGCCAACGCGTGCGTCGATCAGGTCCTCGAGAACGCGCCGCCGGTCGGCGTAGGCGCGTCCGACGAGTGCTTCACCGTCGCGTTCGAGTACGTCGAACGCAACGAAGACGAGGTGTCCTTCGCCGCGCTGCAGCGAGCCGAAGTTGGATCGCCCTGCGTCGTCCAGCGCACACACCTCACCGTCGAGAACTGCCGCCGGTGAGCGCACTGCGGACACGAGTGCTTTCGCGACAGGCGAGAAGCGTTCGGTGAGATCGTTGCCGTTCCGACTCGTGAGAGTCGCCTGACCCCCGACGATTCTCACGAGTGCGCGGTAGCCGTCCCATTTCGGCTCGAACGCCCATTCGGCCCCCGTCGGCAGTGCCGCGGTGGACGCCGCGAGCATCGGCGCGTAGTCCCGCGCGATGGCGGAGCCGTTCTTGCGCAGGAGGAGCCAGTTGCGCGGATCGCCGTCGAGGCTTGCCGGGACGAGTGTCCAGAGCCCATCCAGTCGCGCGCCGGACAGCCTCACGGTGAGCCCACCGTCCTTCTTCGCTTCGACGAGCTCGTAGGTTCCGCGATCCCAGATCTCGACCGTCCCCGCGCCGTACTGCCCGGCGGGGATCTCACCCTCGAAGTCGGCGTAGGAGAGCGGATGATCCTCGACGTGGACGGCCAGATGCCGCTCGTCCGTGGTCATGGGCATCCCCTTCGGCACCGCCCAGCTCAAGAGGACCCCGTCGCGTTCGAGCCTCAGGTCGTAGTGCAGCCGCCGCGCAGCGTGGCGCTGCACGACGAAGCGGAGCCCTTCTCCGGGAGCACCGTCCTCGAAAGGCTCCGTCGTCCGAGCCGGGTCTCGCTTGCGACGATAGGCGTCGAGTGCCATTGCACCATCATCGCGGATCGATTACTGAGGCACGACCCGATTCGACTCTTGGAACTGCGAGAGATACCGTTAGGAAGGCTCAGGCGATCTTGGTCCCGATGCTGACAATGATGAACTGATGTTGATCGCTGCAACGGAGAGCTGCTTTGAAGCCTCGCCGTTCAAGACGTAGATCATTCGCCTTCCGTGCCAGAGTGCCATTGAAGTTCGCCAGGAGTGCCCCATCACGCTCGTGCGTTGAGGCAAAGTTGAACGTGACCAGCTTCAGCACCTCTCGCTTCCCGTGTCGCGCCCGGAAGTACGCATCGAGAGTCGCGCGATTGAAAGACCGCGCCGCGACCCGACCGTACGGAGGCGCGACGGCGTGCCACATGAAATCAGGCTCTGCAGCAAAGATCGTCTGCAGATCGGTGTACTTCCCCGCATTGAAGCTTGAGACGAACGCGTTGAACGCGTATCGCGCGTCGGAAGCGTCGCAGCTCCCGACCGGCGTTGCTGTAGAGGATCCTGGGAGCGCGACGGCTGCCACTATCGCCAAACCCACGCTGAAGCGCATGCCGCGATTCTACTCCTGCAGCCTCCGTCGAATGTTCGGATTTCAGACTGACCCACTACCCCATTTCGCGCATTACAACTTCTGTCGCGTCCATCAGACGCTCAAGACGACGTCCGCCGTCGCTGCCGGGGTCACCGATCATGTCTGGAAGCTCCCGGAGCTTGTCGCGCTTCTGGAGAACGTCGAGCAGGCTGTCCCGATGAAGCGCGGCCCGTACAAGAAGCGCGTCGCGTAGGAGCGGCGGCTAGATTCGCGGCCGTCGTCGGGCCACGGCCAACGCGATCAAGAGAAGCACAATCCCAACAGCGCCGACAATGTTCGTCGCGACGGCGAATCCACCCGCGAGATTGCTCGTATCTGCCCAGATGAGGCCGATAACCGTACCCCCGACAAGAACAGCAACCATCGCGGCCAGCCCGTAGAGAATCCGGCGTGTGGTCATAAGGCAATCGTAGCTCGCCAGTGAGTAGGCGGTGTTGAAACTGGCCCACTACCTGGCCGCGGGCTTAACATTTCCGAAATAGATCCGCGTTTCTCCTGCAAAGACGGTATTCCCGTCGGGGGATAAGCCTGTGGATAGTGTGGAGAAGCTGAGCAGTTACGCGAACACGCCCATCGAGCGGAACTTCGCACGCCTGGCACGCCTGAGGGCGTCCGGCGAGATTCCGTCGAGCTCGTGGAGGTGAGAGACGATCGATTCCTGTAGGAGCGTGGCGGCCGCGTCGGGATCCGTCTGCGCCCCGCCCACGGGCTCCGGGACGATCCCCTCGATCACGCCGAGGTCGAGGCAATGCGCGGCGTCGAGGCGGAAGGCGGAGGCCGCCTTCTTCGCCTGGGAGGCATCGCGCCAGAGAATCGCAGCACACCCCTCGGGCGAGATCACCGAGTAGATCGCGTTCTCCTGCATCAGCACCCGGTCGGCGACGGCGATCGCGATCGCGCCACCCGAGCCCCCTTCGCCGATCACGACGGAGACGGTGGGTACGCCAAGGCGCAGCATCACGGCCTGGGAGCGCGCGATCGAGCCGCCCTGCCCGTGTTGCTCTGCGGCGATCCCGGGGAAGGCGCCAGGCGTGTCGACGAGCGTGATCAGCGGGAACCGGTGCCGCTCCGCGAGCTCCATGACGCGGATCGCCTTGCGATACCCCTCCGGATACGCCATCCCGAAGTTGCGCTTCGTCCGCTCCTTCAGATCTCTCCCCTTCTGGTGTCCGAGCAGCGCGACCGTGCGGCCCTCGAGCTTGCCGATACCCGCGACGATCGCGTGATCGTCCATCCGGCCGCGGTCACCGTGGAGCTCGAAGAAGTCATCGAGGATCCTCTCGACGTAGTCGAGCGTGTACGGACGCTCCTGGTGACGGGCGAGCTCGACCCGCTTCCAGATCTCCTCGTCGGAGGTATCGTCTTTGAGCCGTTCGAGCTGCCGTTGCAGGCGATCGAGCTCAGCGGAGAGTTGCGTTCCGCGAAGGAGCTTGACTCCGCTCAACTTGGCGAGGCGGTCTCGCAGTCCGAGCTCGGCGTCGCTCGTCACGGCTTGCTCCCGAAGAGGCGGAGGAGTTGTGCGAGGACAGGACGAAGCTCACCGCGCGGCACGATGCGGTCGATGTGGCCGAATCGAAGGTTGGATTCGGCGAGACCGAAGTCCTCGGGCAGCTTCTCGCGCGTCGTCTGCGCCACGACCCTCGGTCCTGCAAACGACATCAGAGCACCCGGCTCCGCAACGAGCACATCGCCGAGCGAGGCGAAGCTGGCAAGGAGACCGCCCGTCGTCGGGTGCGCAATTACGGAGATCATCACTCCGCCCGCCTCGTGGAGATCCTCGAGGGCGCAGATCGTCTTCGGCAGCTGCATCAGCGCCAGGATCCCCTCCTGCATGCGAGCGCCACCCGACGACGAGACGGAGACCAGTGGGAGACCGTCGGCAGCAGCGTGATCGCAGGCGCGAGCGAACTTCTCGCCGACGACGCTGCCCATCGAGCCGCCCATGAAGGAAAAGTCCATCACGGCGAGCCGACACGGAAGAAGCTCGATGCGAGCGGTTCCCGTGATCATCGCGTCACCGAGCCCAGTCGCAACTTCCGCCTCGGCGAGACGCTCGGTGTACGGCTTGAGATCGAAGAACTCGAGGGGATCGCCCGAGCGCAACGCGCCCTCATCCTCGACGAAGCTATTCGGGTCGGAGAGCTGCTGGATCCGCTCGAGACCCCGGACGGGGAAGTGGTGTCCACACTGCGGGCAGACCCGGAGGTGCTCTTGGAGCTCGTCGTCGCGGTAGTGGGATCCACAACCGGGACAGGTGTTCGGGTGCTTCTTCGCCGTCCCGTCGTCGAGGGTTGCCTGCTTGTGCTCGATCGAGACGTCGATCTTGTCGGTGGCGGACATCTGCGCCATCTTAGACCCGTCTCGCCCGGAGACGGTTACAGTCCGGCCGCAGCGGCGAGCTTCGCGAGAACGGCGGGGTCGGCGGCTGCGGTCAGTGCAGTCAGTCCGAGGCCCGCGAGCGTCCGCCTTCCGGCGATATCCGCGAGCAGCTTCTCTGCCTCGTCGAGCGTTGGCCCACCCGGCTCGGGCATGAGCACGGCGAGCTCACCGGGCCGCAGGACGTCGCAGTCGAAGGCCACGTAGACGCGGTTGCAACCCTCGAGCGCACGGTCGATGTCGGCATCGATTCCCACTGCAGCCATGTAGGCGACCTCGGGTGGATCGAGGCTGCGGGCACCGACGAGCGCAACGTCGTCCGGCGAGACGGCACCGGCGTCTATGACCATTCGCAGGGGCATCCCCCACTCGTCGCCCGACGGGGAGCTCTCTGGCGTATTCAGATCACCGTGCGCATCGATCCAGACAACGCCGAGCCGGCCGGGGCGCGCAGCAAGACCGCGAATCGCGCCTACGTGAGCACAACAGCAGCCGCCGAGGACGAGCGGCACCACCGGCAGGTTGCGGATCTGCGCTGCGACCTGCTCCTCGAGCGAGTCCTCCTCGATCACCGCGGCCTCGGGGTACGGCAACTGGAGCCATGCGGCGGCGGCCACTGTCTCTCCTCCTGCTCCCCAGGCCCGGGGCACGCGCACGAGTCCTGCAGCGTACTCCCGGCCGCAGCTGTGGCATTCGTACCCGGAATCGATCGCGACGGCCGTGAATGTCCGGCAGTCAGGGCAGCGCGCGCGCAGGGTGCTCATGACTCAGTCACCGGCTCGGAGCTCCTTCTGCCAGATGTCCGCCCGCCAGAGAACCCGCATCCCGGCGCGCTCGTAGAGTCGGGTCGCCCCCGTTGGATTCTCGCTGTCGACGCCGAGCGCGACGGTCGTCTCACCCCGATCGGCGAAGCGACGGAAGCTCTCGTGCAGCAAGGCGAGTCCGAGGCCACGGCGGCGCCACGCCGGTCGGACTGCGAGCGTTCCGATCCAACCCCAATCCCCCATGCGCTTGTCGTAGTTGAGCGAGAGTGCCGCAACCTCGTCGTCGTCCCAGACAACCACCACGAGCTCGGGGTCGAACCGTGCCCAACCCGTGACCGTCTCCCTCCACGCGGCGTACGGCTGGGGTTGATGGCCCCACTCGTTGACGAACGCCTCCTCTACGGCCTCGTGGACGGCCTGACCGTGAAGGTCCTGATCGAACGGCCTGAACGTAAGGCCGTCGGGAAGCGAAGGGGCTGGCTCGGGCGCGTGCGACGGGCGAACCATCCGGAAGAAGGTCCTGACCGGCACAAACCCGTTGCCCGAGAACAGCGCGGGCGCGCTGGCGTCGCCAACGAGGTGTGCCGACTCGAGATACACCCGCTGGCCGGGAACGAGCCCCGGCTCGAGCTCGCGCGCCCTTGCCTCCACCGCGGCGAGCAGGAGAGCCCCGGCGCCGCGGCCTGTGTGGGCCGGGTGAACGTATCCGTCCGTGATGATTCGCCCTTCACGGATCTCCGACAGGTGCATCACCCCGGCAACTGCATCGCCGTCGATCGCGAGCCACGCGCTCTGCTCGAGGTCGAGGTCTTCCCACTCCTCGCGCAGCTCCTGCTCGGTCCAGTCGGAGTCACCGTAGACCGCGATGTCGCAGGCCTGCACGAGGGCGAGAACCTCTGCGAAGTCTGCGGTCTGGTGGGGGCGGCGCAATTCCACGGCGGTGAAGTGTGGCACGACAAACTTTTCCTCGAGCTACGCCTGCTCTGATCGAGCAGCGCAGCACGTTCCGTCGGCACAAGGCTTCATTCTGAAACGTGCTCTAAAGGCTCGTCGTGCCAGCGCCGGAACACGAGGCACGCGTTGTGGCCGCCGAAGCCGAACGAGTTCGACACGCCGATTTCGACCTGCTCGTGGCGTGCCTCGTTCGGGATGTAGTCGAGGTCGCACGTCGGGTCGGGAGTCGTCTGGTTGATCGTCGGCGGCAGGATCCCGCGATCGAGCGCGAGGATGGTGAAG
>JANOFZ010000419.1:0-12644 GCA_031413935.1 Thermoleophilia bacterium
CGGACGGAGCCGCCTTCTTCCTGATCGACGGTGGGGAGGCGGTCGTGACGCTCCGCGGCGCCGAGCTCGCCACCCTGACGGCCGGCGATCACTTCGGTGAGATCGCGCTGATCGACGAGGACGTACGTTCGGCGACGATCACCGCCGTGACCGACCTCCACTGCTACGGGCTCACGCTCTGGGAGTTCCGGCCTCTCATTGTCGGGAACGGCGAGATCGGCTGGAAGCTGATGCAGTCGCTCGCGAAGAAGCTGCGAATCGCCCAGCTCGCGTGAGGACAGGCACGCGTTGTGGGAACCCGTGCTCTATCCACTGAGCTACGGGGCGTCGAAGGGAGGGTAGCGCGGCAGTACGGGGGGTGACTCGGCGAACTCGCTCTCGCCTTCGGCCATCATGTCCTGTCGCTCGCCCGGACACCGAGGGTCAGGCCCGACCTGCTGCTGCAGCGTCTCACTCGCGTGGTAGTGAACGACCCGGCCTCCGGTTCCGGAAGCCTCCGCTCGCGGGATCAGACGAACAGGGAGCTGAGTCGTTGGTCGCGTGCGAGTTCGGCCATCTCGGTGTCGCCGGGGCGAGAAGCGAACCGCTCGGCCGCGTCGAGGACTCGGGGAAGGAATTCGAGGTCGCCGGGGCTGTTGAGGAACACGCCAGGCTCTCCGAGAACCCAGTGGACGGCGAGATCGATCTGCGTCTGCATGACGAGTGGCTCGTACCAGGTTGCAGCCGACGGTTCTTTCGACCCCCAGGGGCCGCGCGCGATGCCCTTGATCGTCTGCACGGCCACGTTACGCTCCCGGCATGGCGCCAGGAGTAGCCCGACGTCGGCTGCGTACTGAGCGTCCTGCATGATGACGTGGCTGTAGGGAAAGAGGACGGAGTCGAACGGGAATCGCTCGAGGCTCCGGCGGTGCATCTCGGCGACCGTGAGCCCGTGGCCGGTGACGCCGATGAACCGGACAAGCCCCTCCTCCCGCGCCTCGATGGCGGCCCGCAAGGCCCCTTCTTCGCTCAGCGCAAGCTCCCATTCGGCCGGGTGCACGAGACAGTGCAGCTGGATCAGGTCGACCTGATCAACGGCCATCCGGTCCAGCGAACGGAGTATCTCTTCCCGTGCCGCCGCGTAGGAGCGCTCGCCCGTCTTGGTTGCGAGGAAGAACCGGTCGCGGTGCTCGCGGAACCAGGGAGCGAGCCGGAGTTCGGACTCGCCGTAGCTCGCAGCCGTGTCGATGTGATTGATCCCCTGTTCGAGCAGCAACTCGAGCGCGCCGTCCGCCTCGGCCTGCGACACGTCCCCGAGCGCCGCGGCACCGAAGATCACACGGGAGCTCTCGTGCCCAGTTGCTCCAAACGGGATCCTCGCGATCATGCCCGTAGCGTACGCGGTTTCGAACGGTCGACGCGCCTGATGACTATAGACATGAACAGCGTAGTCCGAACGTACCGTCTTCGTAGCTGTCAATCAGCGACGCGCGGTGACGAGCACGAGCGTGCGCGGGAGGGAGAGGTGGTCTCCCTCGCGGTAGGGCGCGAGCCGCGCGTCGAGCTCGGCGGCGAGCGTGGCAGCATCGGCTTCGCTCAACGAGGCTGCGACCCTGCGGAAGTGGCCGTTCTCGGCCGACAGCTCCTGCCAGTACGAGGCGGTGTCCGGCGCGGTGCGGCTCCCCTCGATGCGAACCGCATCGACGTCCACGAGTCCCGCTGCGCGATGAACCTCAGCGGCCCTCTCCGGGTCCCCGAGCTTGCCGAACGCCCTGGCGAACGACGCTCGCTCGGGCCCCAGCACGGCTCCGATCGCTTCGCGTGGACAGGCGAACCAGGGGTTCTCGGCCGGTGCAGCCCACAGCACCGTCACGAGCCGCCCACCGGGTACGAGGACACGGCGTAGTTCCTTGAGCGTCGCAACCGCGTCGCCCGCCGCCATCAGCGCGAGGCGGCTCGTCACCGCAGCGAACGAGGCATCGGCGAACGGAAGCGGCGCGTTGAAGTCGGCCTCACGGAGAGTCAGGCTGACACCCGCCTTCTCGGCACGACGCCCGGCTTCCTCGAGTTGGCCCACGTTCGTGTCGATCCCGGTGACCTCTGAGCCAGCCTGCGCGAGCGCTACCGTCAGCCGCCCGCTGCCACACCCTGCATCGAGCACGGCCTCGGCGCCCGCGACCGCGCCGAGGATCTCGGCAGCGCCGAACGGCAGCGTCTCGGGGGTGTCATTCACGGAACCAGTCTACGAGGAGACCTGCTGCCGCCACAGTTCGGCTGCGAGGAGCTCGGCGACCCCGGTCTCGACGAGCGTCGCGACGAGTGGCTCGTTGGAGCTCGGGTAGGGGATATGGAGAGCCGCACCGTCAACGGCGGCGCCGACCGCGATCACGGACGACGCGCGCTCCCGGGCCCAGTCCATCACGCCGTCGTCGAAGCGTGAGCCGGGAAAGAGGAGTGCCGTGTAGCCCGGGTGCTTCGAGAGGTAGACGTCGACGTGGAGCCAGTCGCCGGTCTCGGTCGCGTCCGCTGCAATCCGCGGGCCCTCGCGCAGCATGAGCGCCGACTGTAGGGCCGATGAGATGCGCTCGGCCGGAGCGACCGTGTACACCGTGTGCCTGTCCCGGACGAGGGCGACAAGCTCGTCGAGCCATCCATTCCGTGTCGATCGGATCGCATCGCAAGCGACGACAGCGGGTCGTAGCGCGTCGACCCCGGGGTCGCCTGCAAGCCGTCCGCAAAGAACAAGCAGCACGGCGAGCGTCGCCTGGAAGCTGACGGAGGCCACACCTCCCTCCTCCTCGCCTGCGAGCAGCGGGAGCGTGAGATCGGCCACTTCCTCGATCGCCGAGCCGGGACGATTGGTCACCGCAACCGTTGGGCTCTCGCCGCGGTGTCGGGCGAGCGCCTCGATCGTCTCGGCAGTGCCGCCCGACGCCGAGATCCCGACCACGAGCGTGCCGGGTCGCGGTCGTGAGGCCAACCCTGTCGAGGCCAGTTCCGCGTACGCGTCGATACCTCGCGAGCGCAGATGCGCCACGGCGGTGAGTGCCGCGAAGCGCGAGCTCCCCATGCCGAGGAACAGCACGCGCTCGACGCCGGCCGTCTCGACGTCCGCGAGCGGTGAACCGAGCCCGCTGTAGGCGTCGAGAACACGCTCGAGACGCGCGGGCGCGGAGAGGACGTCCGCGAGGAATCGCTCGGGGCTCACGCGAGTGACGGCCCGTCGAGAAGCCGGCCGATAGCCAGCCCCGGCGCATACGACCATTCCGGCAGCACCGTCGCAGCGTAGATCACCTCGCGGCACTCCTTCTCCACTTCGAGCGCCCGCAGGAGTCGCGCGTCGAAACCAAGGCCGGAGACGGCGATACCGTCCCGGTACGCGTTCTCGGCGTGTGCCCGCGCCTCTGCGCTCCATGCGAACGCGGCCTCGAGGGCAGGGCCGAATGAGAGCCGGCGGGCGGCCGCCGCTGCGGCGTGGTCGAACGAAAGGAGCAGGCAGGCCAGATCGCGAAGCGGAGAGCCGAGCCGCCGTCGCTCGGAGACCGGCCGCCCGGGCTCGCCCTCGAAGTCGACCACGACCGGCCCATCGAGTGAGGAGATGAATTGCCCCACGTGCAGGTCGCCGTGGCACCTGATGGTAGGTGCGCCGCTCAGGCGGTCGAGGTCGGAGAGGGCCTGCCTCGCGAGCCCGGCGCGAGGCTCGAGGATGGCAGCGAGCTCGGGCGCGGCGAGCGCGAGCGCCTCGTCGAGCTGCACGAGGGCAGCGGTCACGGCTTCGCATGCATCCCTCCGCGTCGCCGTCTCCATGCCGAATGCGGAGGCGAGATCGACGTGCAATCCAGCCGTTGCGGTTCCGAGTGCGCCCATCTCGAGTGCCAGCGCGTCGAGCGCTCCTCGGTCGTCGGCCGTGAGCAAGTCGCGGAGCCGGACGATCAGTCCCTCCCAGCCGACCGGCTCTCCGGGCACGAAGGCGTAGACGCAAGCGAGAGCCTCTTCGCCCCCCGGGGCGTGGCGGACGAGCGAGCCGCCGAAGGCGGGAGCCCACTTCGACTCGACCCGTGAGAGTCCGGCGAGGAGCTCCGGCTCAGGATGTGTTCCCTCCTGGGGGCGCCGATAGCACTTCACTACCAGGCGTTCGTCGAGCACGATCGACGTGTTCGACTGATCGTCGGTCAGCGTGCGTGCTCGGTCGAGCGATCCGGCATCGAGAAGACCGGACGTTGCCGTGTACGACCCAGTTGCCCCCGTGAGTCGCGTGCCGGACGTGATCGCGCGCGCGAGTGACGGCCAGAGGAGATCGTCGGGATGGGCCTCGTCGAGGGTTCCGTCCGGGTCGAGCCGGGCCGGCAGCAGGTAGCGCACAATCTCTCCGTCGGCGTGCGTCATGTCGACGATGAGGAGCCACCCACCCTCACTCTCGTGAACAGAGACGGCGTCGACGAGCTCCACCGCTGTTGGTGGTCGGCCTTTGCCGGCGAACCAGCGTACGGCCGAGAGCTCCTCCAGGTCGAGGGCGGTCAATCCTTGCTCGAGTGCTCTCACTGCCGTCATGGCCGCCCTTGACTCGCAATTGGTGATCTCGTAGGTTCGTTCCTCGTGCTCGGCAGCGACCGCCCTGCACGCGCCGTTGGTTTTTCTTGTGACACTTTGTCACAAGGATCGCCACGGGTTGAGGCCGCCGAGGGGCTGCCCACGGGTACTGCTGCGGCGCCATCGGAGGCTGACATGACGGAAAGCAGAACGATCATATTCTTCCCCGAGGGGGCGTACGGGCCGACCAACAACTGCGTCGCGATCGGCCAGGTCTTGCGTGATCGCGGCCACCGGGTCGTCTTCGTACTCGAGGAGTCGTTTGCCGGCGGCCTCGAGGCGCAGGGCTTCGAGGAGCGACTGATGCGACTCGGCCCGCCACCCGAGCACGCAGAGGAGCCCGGACAATTCTGGAAGGACTTCATTCGTGAGACGGCACCCGTCTTCCGGAAGCCGACGATCGACCAGTTGGCCGAGTTCATCGCACCGACGTTCGAGGCCCTGTGCGACGGCGCCCGCTACGTCGACGATCGCCTTGCGGAGATCTTCGACGAGGTGCAGCCCGACGCGATCGTCGAGGACAACGTCGTCACCTTCCCGGCAATCGTCGCGTCCGGACGTCCCTGGGTTCGGATCGTCTCGTGCAACCCGCTCGAGGTGAAGGACACCGGGATTGCACCCGTGTTCTCCGGCTATCCGGCCGACGATAACTCTGCCTGGGATGCGTTTCGCGACGAGTACCGACGGACGACGGCGGAGCTGCACGGCTCGTTCGCTGCGTTCTGTGCGGAGCGTGGCGCTCCTCGTCTGGCGGAGGGCGACTTCGTCCACGAATCCGACTTCCTGAACCTCTACCTCTATCCGGCAGAGGTCGACTACGCCCGTACCCGGCCGCTCGCACCGACGTGGCATCGAATCGACACGTGCGTCCGGGACGTCACCGAGTCGTTCGTGATGCCCGACGAGCTCGCGGACGGTGCCGGTGGACTCGTCTACCTCTCGCTCGGCAGCCTCGGCTCTGCCGACGTCGAGCTGATGCGTCGGCTCGTCGAGAGCCTCGGCCGGTCACCTCACAGGTTCATCGTCTCGAAAGGCCCCCAGCACACGGAGTTCGAGTTGGCGGACAACATGTGGGGCGCGGAGTACCTTCCGCAGCCGGCCATCCTCCCGCACGTCGATCTCGTGATCACCCACGCCGGGAACAACACGACGACGGAGTGCTTCCAGCACGGCCTGCCGATGATCGCCCTGCCGTTGTTCTGGGATCAGTACGACAATGCGCAGCGCGTGCACGAAACGGGCCACGGCCTCCGGCTTCCCACCTACTCCTTCACCGACGAGGATCTGCTCGGCGCGGTCGAGCAGATGCTCGTTGACACCGCGGCGCGTGAGAGGATGAGATCCGTCTCGGCCCGCGTGCAGTCCGACCCGGGTCGCATCCGAGCCGCCTCCCTGATCGAGCAAGTCGCCCGTGAGGGGCAACCCGTCATCCGATGACAGCCTCCACCCACCAGAGAAGGAGCCACCCGATGAAGCACCTCCGACCGACCGGTCTCGTGGCAGTCGCCGCGCTTGCGGTTCTTGCAATCGTCGTCGCGGTCGTCGCCGGCAGCGCCACCGCCAAGACGTCAGGAACCACGCTGACGATCTCGAACTGGGATGCCTACACGCCGAAGGATCTGATCCCGAAGTTCGAGAAGGCAACGGGAATCAAGGTCAAGCTCGCGAAGCACACGACGAACGAGGACATCATGGGCAAGCTCGAGGCCCAGAACGGCGGTGGCTACGACATCGTCTTCGTCTCCGGCCCGTTCGCAGAATCGCTCAAGAAGCGCGGCTGGGCAGCCCGTCTCGACCAAACCCAGATCCCGAACCGGAAGAACCTCTACCCGGCCGCCTCCAGGCTCGCGTATGACCTCGGCAACAAGTACTCCATGCCGTACACGTGGGGGACGACGGGTCTCTGCTGGCGCAGCGACCTGACGAAGACCCCGACGAGCTGGAACGACCTGCTCAAGCCGTCGGCCGATCTCAAGGGCAAGACGACGATGCTCGCCACCGACCGCTGGCTGATGCTGCCTGCGCTCAAGGTGCTCGGCTACTCGATCAACACGGTCAACCCGGCGCAGCTGAAGAAGGCTGCCGCACTCCTCAAGGAGACGAAGAAGACCCTGCTCGCGTACGACGACACGACCTTCTACTCCAAGCTCGTGTCCGGCGAAGCGAGGCTCGTCCAGGCCTGGGACGGCTGGTGCAACTACGGCATCGGCGAGAACCCGAAGATCAAGTTCAAGATCCCGAAGGAAGGCTCCGACGTCTTTGTCGACTCGATGGTCGTGCTCGAGAAGAGCAAGAACAAGGAGGCCGCCCACAAGTTCCTCGACTGGGTTCTGCGGGCCGACAGCGGCAAGGCCGTGACGGAGCTCGTCCTCTACAAGACGCCGAACGCCGTCGCCATGGCGCAGGTGAAGAAGTCGCTCGGGAAGCAGTACCCGAATCTCCTGATCCCGCCAAAGCTGCTGCTCACCTTCGAGACCGAGCGTGATCTCGGCAAGGCGCAGCCCCTGTGGTCGCGGACGGTGTCGGAGATCGTCGGCTAGCGCGGCGTGCGCCGCGGTCGGCTCCGTAGCACTGCACTCGTCAGCCCCGCCCTCCTCTGGTGGGCGGGGCTGCTCGTGCTCCCGGTCGGCCTCGTTCTCGCGTACAGCTTCTTCCAGCGAGGCACCTACGGCGGTGTCGTGTACGACTGGACGTTCGACAACTATCGCCGTGCGTTCGACTCGCTCTATCTGAGCGTGCTCTGGTTCTCGCTGCGCGTCGCCGTCGAGGCGACGGTGATCTCGCTCTTGATCGGCTATCCGGTCGCCCTCTTCGTTGCCACGCGCCCGGCGCGGTGGCGAACGGTGCTGCTCGTGCTGATCATCCTCCCCTTCTGGACGAGCCTGCTGATCCGCACCTACGCGTGGATCGTGCTCCTGAACGACCAGGGCTTGATCAACAGGGTGCTGCGCGGCTCGGGGCTCGTCGACGAACCGGTGCGGCTGCTCTACAACGAGTTCGCGATCGTGATCGGGATGGTCTCGACGTACCTGCCGCTGATGGTGCTGCCGATCTACGCGGCGCTCGAGCGCCTGGGGCCGGAGCTCGCGGAGGCCTCGGCCGACCTCGGCGCCAATGCCTGGAAGCGCTTGTGGACGGTGATGGTGCCGCTCACGTTGCCCGGCATCGCAGCGGGATGCATCTTCGTCTTCGTGCCGACGCTCGGAAACTTCCTGATCCCTGACCTGCTCGGCGGCGGCCGCCGTCAGATGGTAGGCAACCTGATTCAGGGGCAGTTCCTGAAGGCACGCGACTGGCCGTTCGGCGCCACGCTCGCCGTGTCACTCATCGCGATGTTGCTGGTGCTCGTTCTCGTGCAATCCTGGCTCGCCCGTCGCGGCGCCGACGGGGAGGCGGCTCCGAATGCGGTCTAGAGCCGGAGACCTGGGGCTCGGCGCGGTCTTCGTCGGCGCGCTCGTCTTCCTCTACCTGCCGATCGCTGTGCTCGTCGGCCTGTCGTTCAACGAGTCGGGCCTGCCGACCGCGTGGGGCGGCTTCTCGACGAAGTGGTACTCGGAACTCGCCCGCGACGAGGAGATCAAGAGCGCTGCGATGGCGACACTGACCGTGGCGCTCGCCGCGACGGCGGTGTCGGTGTTGATCGGCACACCGCTCGCCTTCGGGCTCGCGCGGCTGCGGTCGCGCCTTCTCGACGGGCTCGTGTTCGTGCCCATGATCATTCCGGACATCGTGCTGGCGATAGCTCTGCTCTCGGGCTTCAATCTCGTCTTTACGCAGAAGCTCGGGCTGCAGCTCGGACTCTGGTCGGTTGTGCTGGCGCACGCCACGTTCGGCATCGCCTTCGTTGCGATCGTCGTGAGCACCCGACTTGCGCACTTCGACCACTCGACCGTCGAGGCCTCGCTCGACCTCGGCGCCAACGAGTCGCGAACGTTCTTCCACGTGACGCTGCCCCAGATTGCTCCGGGGGTGATTGCCGGCGCACTGATCGTGTTCACGCTCTCGGTGGACGAGTTCGTAATCGCGTACTTCACCGCGGGGATCGAGATCACCCTGCCAATCAAGATCTACTCGATGGTGCGCTTCGGTGTCACCCCGGTCGTCAACGCGCTCGCCACGGTCGTGCTCGGGGTGAGCATCGCACTCGTGCTGGCGTCGATGCGGCTACGCGGCCGGCAGGCGGCGTCTTGAGCGGCGTGATCGAGATCGTGGGCGTGACGAAGCGCTTCGGCTCCGTCACTGCGGTCGACGACGTGTCGCTCTCGATCGCCGAGGGCGAGTTCTTCGGGTTGCTCGGCCCGAGCGGCTGCGGCAAAACGACGCTGCTGCGGATGCTCGCGGGCTTCGAGTCGCCGGATACCGGGAAGCTGCTACTCGACGACAACGACCTGGTGGGCATGAAGCCCTACCGGCGACCGGTCAACATGATGTTTCAGTCGTACGCGTTGTTCCCGCACATGAACGTGGAGCGGAACGTCGCCTACGGGTTGCGCATGGAGGGTGTCCCGCGTCGTGAGGCACTCGCCCGCGCGCACGAGGCGCTGGCGCTCGTCCAGCTCGAGGGGCTCGCAGAACGCCGGCCGACGCAGCTCTCCGGAGGACAGAAGCAGCGGGTCGCTCTCGCCCGCGCGCTCGTCAAGCGTCCGCGTGTGCTGCTCCTCGACGAGCCGCTCTCAGCGCTCGACCGTCAGATACGGGGAGACATGCAGATCGAGCTGAAGCGCATCCAGCACACGGTGGGCGTCACGTTCATCGTCGTCACCCACGATCAGGAGGAGGCGCTGACCATGGCCGACCGCATCGCCGTGATGGAGCACGGCAAGGTGGTTCAGATCGGCGCACCCGAGACGCTCTACGAGTCGCCCGGCACCCCGTTCGTCGCGCGCTTTCTCGGCGACTCGAACCTCTTCACGGGCGCTCTCGACCTGAGTGGTGGCGCACCCGCGCTCGTGGGCGGGGATGCGCGTTGGCTCGTCGACGCGGACGCCGTGAGTCGGCTCGGCATCGCCGAGGGGTCCGAGGCCACGGCCGTCGTGCGTCCCGAACGGATGTCGATCATTGCGGCGAGCGCCGCTGGAGGCCTGCCCGCGGGCCTGAACGCGGTCTCGGGGGTCGTTGCGGAAACCGTGTACCTGGGGGCCGCGCGCAAGATCGTCGTCGACCTCCCCGACCGGCAATCCGTCCAGGTGCGGCTCGAATCACGGGCGCCGCATTCGGCCTTCGCTCCTGGTGATGCGGTCGTGGTCGGTTGGGCTCCGGACGATGCCTCACTCGTCGCCGGTCGGCCGGAGTAGGAGCTCTCTGTCGACTCCGAAGGATGACCGTCGATACGGGATGGACGGCAACCCGAAACGAGATGTACAACATCTCGCAACGACCTAGCGCTCCCGCGGCTCCCAGCCGAAGCGGCGCCAGGCGATCGCGACTCCTACGAGGCCCCAGGCCGTCACGATCGCGATCTCCTTCGGGTGGTCGAAGAACGACTCGCCACGCAGGTAGACGTCGTTCATCAGGTCGATGAAGTAGGTCAGCGGCAACACGTCCGCGATCCACTGGAGCACCTCGGGGTAGCGCCGCGTCGGCCCAAACGCACCCGAAAGAAACGCCATCGGCAGCACGATCAGGTTGACCACGGCGGACGCTCCCTCGGACGAGCGGATCATTGCCGTTGCGCCGAACCCGAGGCCCGCGAAGCACGCGCCGCCGAGCAGCACGACGGGGATCATTCCGAGGCGGTTCTCCGGCCCTGTCGCACCGTAGAGGGTGACGCCGAGCGCGATCGTCAACAGCATCTGCAGGATGAAGACGAACAGCGTCGAGGTGAGGAACGCCGACAGGTACGTCACCGGGGGAAGCGGCGTGGCGCGGATTCGCTTCAGGACACCGTTCTCCCGTCGGATCACGAGCGTGATCGCAAGCCCCGCGAAAGCGGTGTTCGCACAGCCGTATCCGATCAGGCCGACGAGCAGGACGTCCGCCGCCCGGAAGCCCTCGATCTTGCCGCTGTACACCGCGCCGAGCAGCAGGAACAGCATCGGCGGAAAGATGAAGACGAATACCGCCGACTCGCGGTTGCGCCAGAACAGGCGCTGCTGGTTGCGTACCTCACGGAGGAAGAGGCTCACGTCGATTCGCCGTCGTCCGAGTCGATCAGGTCGAGGTAGACGTCCTCGAGTGATGGGCGTACAACTTCGAGTGACTCGAGCTCGCGCCCCACGGCCGCGGCGGTACCGGTCAGCTCTGCGAGCACACGGGTTGGCTCGTCCGTTTCAATGATGACGTCACGACCGGCCTCGCGGTAGCGGATCTCGACCTTGGGGGCGACTCCGATCAGCTCTGCGGGTGTGCCCTGCTTGACGATCCGCCCGTCCCGGATCACGGCCACGCGGTCGGCGAGCTGCTGCGCCTCGTCGAGGTAGTGCGTGGTGAGGAGGACAGTCTTGCCGAGGGTTCTCAGCGAGCGGACGAGCTCCCACGCCGTTCGGCGTGCCGCCGGGTCGAAGCCGGTCGTAGGCTCGTCGAGAAAGAGAAGCTCCGGGTCACCCACGAGGGCGAGGCCGAGGTCGAGGCGGCGCTTCTGTCCCCCGGACAGGGTCTTCACGCGGGCGCCGGACTTCTCATCGAGGCCGACGAGGCTGATCACCTCGTCGATGTCACGGGGGTGTGTGTAGTAGCCGGCAAACATCTTGTGCAGCTCGCGGACAGTCAGTGCAGCCGTCGGCTCCGACGACTGCAGCACGACGCCGATCCGCTCGCGAAGCGCCCGGCCGCCGTGCTCCGGATCCACGCCGAGCACCGTCACCTCCCCGCCGTCGCGCTTGCGGTACCCCTCGAGAATCTCCACCGTCGTCGTCTTGCCGGCCCCATTTGGGCCGAGGAGGCCAAAGACCTCTCCCTCCTCGACCGTGACGCTGATCCCCGCAACTGCCTCGTTCGCGCCGTAGCTCTTTCGGAGCCCGCGCACTTCAAGAGCACTCACGTGGCGAGATCCAGCTCGACCATGCCGGCCACCGGGAACCCGGGATCGCGCCCGATCACGGCAAACGCGATCTCCGAGCAGTCGGGCTGATGGCCGACCACCACAACAGGCCCCTCGTTGCCCTCGATCGCGCGCCTCAGGGAGTCGATCGTGGCGCCGGGCGCGAGCTCCTCGTCGACGTGCACCGGTACTCCCACAGCGCGCCCGATCTCTGCCGCGGTCTGTCGGGCGCGCAGGAGTGGGCTCGAGAGAATGATATGGGGCGCTTCGTCGCGGGCGGCGAGGCTCTCGCCGAGCGCACGGGCCTGTTCGAGCCCCTCGGCAGAGAGCTCGCGGAGCTCATCCGGTTCGCCGGAGAGGGCAAGGGCATGTCGACAGAGATAGACGCGCATCGCCTCGGCAGGATAGGCGCAACGCGCGGTTCACCCACCCGTAAGGTCGCCGTAAGGTTCGCGCGCTACAACTTCGGTCTATGAACGACCGCACCATCGGTCGCGCCGGTTTCCTGGGGATCCTCGGTGTCGGCGCTGCAGGCCTCTTCCTCGCGAAGGATGCGACGGGGCTGCTCGATCGTGCGGTGCCGAAATCCGTCTCGAACATCGTTCCGACGTCGGGGTGGCGCATCTACACCGTGGGCGACTCGATGCCGACCTTCGACCCGACGACCTACCGCCTCGACGTCACCGGTCTTGTCGGCAAGCCGACGAGCTACACGCTCGCCGATCTCAAGGCGATGCCGCGGGCCGACCAGATCTCGGACTTCCACTGCGTCACCGGCTGGTCCGTCTCCGATGTGCGTTGGGCCGGCGTCCGGATTGCCGACCTCCTCGAGCGTGCGGGCGCGCAGAGTAACGTCGCCGCCCTCAACTTCGTCTCCGCCGAGAATCCGTACGAGGACTCACTCACGCTGCAGCAAGCTCTGCTCCCCGACGTGATGCTCGCCTACGAGATGGATGGCGGGCCGATCTCGCGGCCGCACGGTGCACCCGTTCGGCTCGTGATGCCGCAGATGTACGGCTACAAGAGCGTCAAGTGGGTCAACCGGATCGAGCTCGGCACGACCGCGATCCCCGGGTACTGGGAGCGCAATGGCTAC
>JANOFZ010000420.1:0-3559 GCA_031413935.1 Thermoleophilia bacterium
CCTGCAGCTCGAGCCCGTCGACCATCAGCACCGCCAGGCGGACGTCGTCGAGCCTTCGGCTGATTAGCTCCGACAGCGCTCCCCGCGTCCGCTCGATGAAGGGGCGCGAGACCGACGACTTCGACGTCGACCGGGCTGCCCGCTCGACCTCCGACCCGACCGGCTCCTGCGTCCGTCGGTAGCGGCGCGTGAGACGCCGGCGAGCATCCGCTCCAGCACCACCTTGGTCAACGGATCACGGTCGGTGAAATGGGCGTAGGTCGCAAGCGGCAGCTCGGCCTGCCCGTCGGCGCTGCGGACGCGAGGCCGCTCGACCGCGACCCGCCGGCCGCCGAGGGTCACCTCGCCGGGCTCGTGGCCGTGGCGCACCGCGACCCGCTCCGGATCCTGCTGGCCCTTCGGGCCAACGACCTCGACCACCTCTTCCTCCATCAGCTCGGCCAGCACGCCCAGCCCGACGCCGACGCTGAGCGCGAGCAGCCCCTCCCGCGCGGCCCCGACCAGCTCCCCGAGCGCCTCCTGCACCCGCACGGGCAACACAGCCTCCTCAGCGATAACGGCCTGCGCGAGCGATACGGTTGTCTCCTTCACGGCGGTTCCTCCTTTGATCTTTGGCGGATCGCGTCGAACGCTCCCAACAGGAGCGGACGAGGCCGGAGGGACCGCCGTCAAGTTCTACGAGCTACGGGACAGCCTCCCCGACAGCTCGTCGACCAGGCAGTCCGGGCAGAGCATGACCCCTACCGGTTACGTGGTCGAGGGACGCCTGTACCGAAGTGCGTGGTTGAGTTTGGATCGGAGGGTTGCCGTCGGCACATCGATCGGCACGATTCGTCGAGCGACGGCGGCAAGGACGCTCTCCTCGATCCACAGAAGCGACGGCTTCCGCTCGCTGAGCACCTCTCGAATCGCGGTACGCGCCTCGGCTCTGCCCACGAACAGCGGCGTCAGTTCGATCGTTTCTTTCAACGCGACGAGATCGGACCTCGTCAGCTCCACGCTCATGACCTCACTCACCGCAGCAGACTCCTCGTGATCAGATCGCCGATTGCGCTCGCGTCACAGGGATCGGCAACTCTGGCAAGAGACCTGAGCACTCCCGTGATACTCCACACCGTTCGAGGGACGCGCCGATCCGGGCGAGGGTCATGATCGGATCCGAGCCGGCGTGGCTCAGGCCGACTGCGGGTCAGGGGAAGGGGCCGGCGTGGCTCGCCGGGCCGCCCGCTCGTGCAACGTCTGCTCGAGATCGGCGATCGTGCCGACGATCTCGTCGAGGGCACGGCGTTCGCCACGTGGGTCGGAGAACCGCTGACGCGAAAGGAAACGGCGCGCCTCGTCCTGATGGCGGCGGCTCGTCTGCCAGCGTTCGAGAAGGCGGTCATCGATCTGAGCAGTCATCCTGGTCTGTATCGGCAGATCGTCAGCGGCGGTTGAGAGAGGCTGACCGCATGGAGTTCGACCCCAGGAGCGCGCTCGTAGGTGGCGGGACCTGTCCCGCCCGCGATGTGCGCGGGGTCGGTGAGCGGGACCTGTCCCGCCCTATTGGGAGATGCAAGCCGAGCGGCCGGGACGAGAAGAGGAGGGCCGGGAACCCGCAAGCAGGCTCCCAGCCCGTCACGGCGCAACCCCGGGGGGCAGGCAGTTTCCTACCTGTGGGGAGAGGAGTCGCGCCGAACCAGTTGTATCTGTCTCACATCGCAACGATAATTGCGAGGGCCGTTCCGCACCTTCTCGAAAGGAAAGTTCGCAAAATGGACATCTCCAAGCTCTCTCACGGCATCAAGGTCGTGCTCGGTGGGTCGATCGCCTTTCTGATCGTCTCGATCTTCAACTGGCAGGAGATCGATTTTGAGGGCATTGCGTCAGCCGGCGTAAGCATGTGGCACGGCTGGGGGGTCCTCGCGGGCCTCCTCGCAATCGTGATCGTTGTCTGGGAGGGACTCCGGCTCGCGAATGTGAAGCTCGAGATCGGGTTGACCCCCGCCATGGTGACGGCTGCCCTCGCGATCCTGTTGCTGTTCTTCACGGTGCTCAAGTTCCTCGTCAGCAACGAGTTCCGCACCTTCTGGGCCTGGATCGGCCTGCTACTCGCTGTCTTCGTCGCGATCGGTGCCTTCGCGAACATGAAGGAGCTCGGACATTCACTCGCGGATATGGGCAACGAGATGAAGGCTGCTGGCGGGAGTGCGGCTGCGGCCGCAAAGTCTGCGACGGACAAGGGTGACGCCCCGGCTGCGCCCGAACCGCCAGTAGCTCCTGAGGCGCCTGCTGCTCCTGAGGCGCCTGCTGCTCCTGAGGCTCCTGCTGCTCCTGAGGCTCCTGAGGGCGAACAGCCCCCGGCACCAGCCGCCTGATCGCGCGCGCGTTGTCCGCCCCTGCGACTGCGGGGGCGGGCACCCCGCTACACTGTTCGTATGGCCGAAACCGGCACCATGCGCGTCAAGAGTGGCCTTGCCGAGATGCTCAAGGGCGGCGTGATCATGGACGTCGTCAACGCCGAACAGGCCGTGATCGCGGAGAACGCGGGCGCGTGCGCTGTGATGGCTCTCGAGCGGGTCCCGGCCGACATCCGCCGTGACGGCGGTGTTGCGCGCATGTCCGATCCGGGCATGATCCGTGAGATCCAGGAAGCCGTGTCGATTCCGGTGATGGCGAAGTGCCGCATCGGCCACTTCGCCGAGGCACAGATCCTGCAGGCGCTCGAGGTCGACTACATCGACGAATCCGAGGTCCTGACCCCGGCCGACATCGAGCATCATGTCGATAAGTGGGGCTACACGGTGCCGTTCGTCTGCGGAGCCACGAACCTTGGCGAGGCGCTCCGCCGCCTCAGCGAGGGCGCCGCGATGATCCGCACCAAGGGCGAGGCCGGCACCGGTGACGTCGTCAATGCCGTGACGCACATGCGCGCGGTCTTCGGCGGTATCCGGCGGCTGCAGTCGTTGCGTAGCGACGAGCTCTACGCCGAGGCCAAGAACCTGCAGGCTCCCTACGAGCTCGTACGCTGGGTAGCCGAGAACGGCCGGCTGCCCGTCGTCACGTTCACCGCCGGTGGCATCGCGACTCCCGCCGACGCGTCTCTCTGCATGCAGCTCGGCGCTGATGGCGTCTTCGTCGGCTCGGGCATCTTCAAGTCGGGCGACCCGGATCTCCGAGCGAAGGCGATCGTCGAGGCGACGACGCACTTCCAGGACGCGAAGATCCTGGCCGAGGTCTCGACGGGGCTCGGTGAGCCGATGGTCGGCATCTCCTCCGCGTCGCTTGCCGACGGCGAGCGGCTCGAAGTCCGGGGTTGGTAAGCCGCGATGGAAGAGCGTATCGCGGCTTAACAACCGCCGCGGTCTTTTCCGCGTGCTTCGCGCGATCCTGAAGCCGGGAAGGCGTCAGGGAAGCCGCGATTGAAGAGTGTATCGCCGCTTCCCTCACGCTTCTGCTTTCTGCACGCTCCGCGTGACGGTTCCCCGTGACCCCTCCCTCCTGAGAGGACACAACGGTGAGCCGGCGACAGCCGAGGCATTGGTCGGCTCGGCGCGGCGCCACCCGGTGCGGGCGGGGC
>JANOFZ010000421.1:0-1914 GCA_031413935.1 Thermoleophilia bacterium
GCTCAAGACCCTGAAGGCGAAGACGAAGATCCGTTACGCCAAGGGGGTAGCCGGCACGGTTCTGGACCAGAAGCCACAGCCAGGAGTCGCCGCGGGCCGCGGGCTCAAGGTGACGCTGGTCGTGGGCCGCGCGACGCCCACTGCGTCCCCCGAATGAGCTTCAACTCCCGTCAGGGAAGAGCGTCGGCTGGTCTCGTGCGCGCTTCCGCGAGTGGCCTCCTGCTGACGGCGGAGGCTCCGCGCCCATCTCCTCCATGATCGTCTCCTGCGTCCGCGAGGCCACCATCGCGTTCGGCATCCCCTCGACCCACACGAGCGTCCTGCGGCCGTTCCCGCGCTCCTCGCCCACGATCGGCTCAAGGGCGTAGATCCGGTCTGCACGAACGTACTTACCGAAGCCGAGGAAGACCATGCGCGGCGGGGTTGGCATCGTTCGGCACAGTATGACCATGGAATCGGTCTGGGACTACCCGCGCCCGCCTCGTCTCGAGCCTGTCACGAAGCGTCTCCTCGTCGCTCTTGGCGGAGAAGTGATCGCGGACACCGTCCGCGGCCACCGCGTGCTCGAAACGAGCCACCCACCCGTCTACTACTTCCCGCTCGAGGACATCGCGCCCGGAGCGCTCGTCCCGTCCACGAAGAGGGGGTCGATGTGTGAGTGGAAGGGAGCTGCAACGTACTACGACGTCGTTGGCGGAGCCGGTCGGCGTGTCGACGGCGGTGCCTGGACCTATCGGTCGCCGACGCCGGCGTTCGACGCCATTCGGGACGCCGTCGCCTTCTATCCTGCTCCCATGGACAGCTGCGCCGTTGCGGGCGAGCTAGTGACTCCTCAGCCCGGCGGGTTCTACGGCGGCTGGATCACAAAAGACCTGGTCGGCCCGTTCAAGGGCGCGCCGGGAACGATGGGCTGGTAGCCCCGGACGCGGCCGGCAGGCGCACGGTAGGCTCGCGACCGATGGCCCGGATCTACCTTTCGCCCCCACATCCGACCGGCCGTGAGCACGAGTTCGTCGACGAGGCGATCTCGTCGAACTGGCTGGCGCCGCTCGGGCCTCACGTCGACGCCTTCGAGAAGGAGCTCTCGGCAGCCGTCGATGTCCCGAATGCTCTTGCGCTCTCGAGCGGAACCGCCGCGCTCCATCTGGCGCTCGTCGTCCTCGACATCGGCGCGGGGGACGAGGTGGTCTGTTCGTCACTGACATTCGCGGCGAGCGCGAATGCGATCCGCTACACGGGGGCCGACACGGTGTTCGTGGACTGCGACGCCACTACCTGGACGATGGATCCGGAGCTGCTCGACGAGGCGCTTGCCGACAGACGTCGCCAGGGCGGCCGCGTACGTGCCGTTCTCGCAGTCGATCTGTACGGCCAGTGCTGCGACTACGACGCGCTACGGGACGTCTGCGAGCGCCACGAGGTCCTCCTGCTCCAGGACGCGGCCGAGTCACTCGGCGCGACGTACGGTGGCAAGCCCTCCGGGAGCCAGGGACTGCTCGCCGCGTTCTCCTTCAACGGCAACAAGATCATCACGACGAGCGGCGGCGGGATGCTGGTCTCGTCCGATGAGGACATGATCGAGCACGCGCGGAAGCTCTCGACTCAGGCCCGGGACATCGCGCCGCACTACGAACATTCGGAGCTCGGGTTCAACTACCGGCTGAGCAACGTTCTCGCAGCACTCGGCCGGGCGCAGCTTCTGGCGCTCCCCGAGCGCGTGAGCGCGCGACGCGCGATCAACGCGCGGTATCGCGAACTGCTGGCGAACGACGCCGGGATCACGTTCATGCCCGAGGCCGGCTACGGAGCGAGCAACAACTGGCTCACGTGCATTCTCGTCGACCCCGATGCGTTCGGCGCCGATCGCGAGGCGATTCGGCTTGCCCTCGAGACGCTCGATATCGAAGCGCGGCC
>JANOFZ010000422.1:0-3944 GCA_031413935.1 Thermoleophilia bacterium
CACCTCGTTTGGCCCCGTCCACGCGGCGTCAGCACCCAGGTCGACGAGCAGCTCGACCATCACCTCGACGTCCCGGATGCGCGGGAGGTTCGAAAGCAGCACCTCGTCGGAGGCGAGCACGGTCGCGGCAAGGATCGGCAGCGCGCCGTTCTTGTTCCCGGACGCGCGGATCGTGCCGGAGAGGGGGCGACCGCCCTGGATGACAAACGACTGCATGAGGCGGGCGCTATCGTACCCGTGCCGTGGAAGTCACCCGAGACAATGCGTGGGCAACGCTGACGCGCTACACGACGAGTGAGTCTCTGCTCCGGCATGCGCTCGCAGTCGAAGCGTCTACGCGGTGGTACGCACGGCACTTCGATGAGAACGAGGAGCTGTGGGGCTGCACCGCCCTGCTCCACGACTTCGACTACGAGGTACACCCCACACTCGACAAGCATCCGCAAGACGGTGCCCCGATCCTCCGCGACGAGGGGTACCCGGAGATCGTGATCGAGGCGGTGCTCTCGCACGCCGAGCATCTCGCGATGCCGCGTGACACGCCGCTCAAGAGGACGTTGTTCGCCTGTGACGAGCTTTCGGGCTTCATTCATGCGTGTGGGCTGGTGCGGCCGACCGGCCTCGAGGGTCTCGAGCCGAAGTCCGTGCGGAAGAAGCTCAAGCAGCCGTCCTTCGCAGCGGGAGTCCACCGAGACGAGGTCTACGCTGGCGCCGAGCTGCTCGGCCTCGAGCTCGACCAGCACATCGCGAACGTCGTGCGCGCGCTGCAGCCGATCGCCGGCGAGCTCGGGTTGCCCGTTCTCTCCCCGTAGGAGAAGCTCAGCTCCGCCACGGCACGACGACCGAGGCTGGAAGACCCGTTGGGTACGAGGCGCCGGCGTCAAGCGCGGCTTTGTCTCCCACCCAGATGTCACCGGCTACTTCGAGATCTGACGAATCAGTGAGCGTCTCGGCGCCAAATGACACCGTCGGGCGCCCGGGCGCGTCCCAGAAGATCACCGTTCCACAGGCTCGACACGAGCCGCGGCTTGCGTCGTGCTCGGAGACGGGAGCGCGCTGCCAGATGAGCACCGCGGCGTCCGTCACGGTGAGATCCGTACGCGTCACAGCCGACGCGGCCCACGGCGCCCCCGTTGCCTCGACGCAGGCTCCGCAATGGCAGATCAGCACGTCACGCACGGGACCGTCGATCGAGTACCGGACGGCGCCGCACGGGCAGGAACCCTCCCTCATGGCGTGAGCGCCGCCACGAGCCGGTCGAGATCCCCTTCCGATGTCCACCAGCCGCACGAGGCACGAATGAGACCCGAGCCCGGGATCTCACGGACGTGAACGCCCGACCGGTGCAGTTCCGTGACGACCTCTGCGGTCTCTCGGCCTGCCCGGAAGGCCACGAGAGTGGATCGGTCAGCCGGGGTCACGACCTCGACTATGCCGGCGAGGCGTGCGCGGCAGCGGTCGGCGACTGCGGCAGCGTGGTCGAATGCCCATTCGGGACGCACCGCAATCGCGACCAGCAGGCCGGCGAGCGTGGCTGCCGAGATCCAGTTCGGGTCGAAGCGCGCGGCGCCCGGCCGAGCCGCGAAAGCTCCGTCTGACTCGTAGCCGGTCTGCGCAAAGGAGCTCGGCGATGCGACCCTGAGGCGTTCGGGGTCGGCGACGACGAGCCCGCCGGTCGAATCCGGCCCGCAGAGCCACTTCTGCCCCGAGATCGTGAGGAAGTCCATTCCGGAAGCGCTGACGGGGACTGCTCCCACCGACTGGGCGCCGTCGACCAGCACCGGGATCCCGGTTGTTTCACGGAGCTCGCAAACGGGAAGCACCCGACCCGTCGTCCAGAGAACATGCGACAGGGCGAGAAGCTTCGTCCGAGGCGTGACGGCAGCGATGATGGCGTCGGGGTCCGGCGGGGTGACGACGACGTGTGCGCCCGAAGCATGAAGCGGCCCGAGAAGGCCGAAGTGCTCCTCGGTCGTGGTGATCACCTCATCCCCGGGCTCGAGGTCGAGGCCCGCCAGCACGATGTTGCAGCCGTCCGTGGTACTCGAGGTGAGTGTGACGCTTTCGGTGTCCACGCCGACGAGCGATGCCAGGCTCGCCCGAACCGTCTCGCGGAGCGCCAACACGCGCTCGAAGTAGGGCATCCCGCTCCGCCCGGCAACGGAGTCGTGCGTGATCGCGCCCTGCACGGCCTCGACCGTGCTGCGGGAGAGCGGGCCGAAGGTGCCCGCGTTGAGATAGGCGATCTGCTCGAGCACGGGAAACTGCGCCCGCGCTTGGTCGAAATCGGCGGGTACTTCAAGTGAGGAAGAGTCCGACATGACACCATCTTGCACGACGCCTGGGGAACGGACGCTGGCAGTAGGCTAGGCGGCCGATGCATGTCGTACTTGCCGATCCTCCCGCCTACACGCCTCCCTACGACCATGCACTCGCCCGAGCGCTGGCGCGCAGGGGTGCCGATGTGCGACTCCTGACCTCGCACTTCCGGTACGGGGCCGTTCCAGATGCTGAGGGCTACACGGTCGATGACAGCCTCTACCGCATGTCGACCGGGATTGGGAGCACTCGAGTGCGGCTTGCAGTCAAGACGCTCGAGCACCCGATCGCGCTTGCACGACTCGGGCTCGCAGCGTGCGATGTTGCGCATCTGCAGTGGGTCGCCTCACCGGAGGTGGACACGTGGCTGATGCGAACACGAGCGCCCCTCGTGTTCACGGCGCACGACCTGCTGCCACGCCGAACGGCGAGCCACACGCGAACGTGGCGTCGACTGTTCCGCCGCTTCGACCGCGTCATCGTTCACAGCGAGCGCGGCCGTCGTACGCTTACGGCGTTTGGCGTAGCGGAGGCAAAGCTCCACGTCATCCCCCACCCCGTCTTTCGCAGCGCGCCCGAGCGAACGGACGATGGCAAGACCGTCCTCGCGCTCGGCGTGATCCGGGAGTACAAGGGGCTTCCTGATGCAGTCGAGGCCATCCTCGGTGTTCCCGAGGCACGGCTCCTTGTGGCGGGCGACCCCCGCGTCAATCTTGACGCGGTCAGAACCGCAGCCGGGAGTCGCGCGGAGTGGCGGCTCGGATATCTCGGCCAGGCCGAGCTCGAACTCGCGCTCGGCGCCGCCACGATCGCTGTGTTCCCCTACCGGGCAGAGCTTGATCAGTCGGGAGCACTGCTGCAGGCGCTCGGCGCGGGAGTGCCCGCCGTCGTGTACGACGTCGGCGGGCTGGGCGAGATCGTCGGGGCGTTCGGTGCGGGCCGCGTCGTGGCGCCTGGTGACGTGAGTGCGCTCACCGACGCGATTCGCACCCTTCTCGAGGACGCTGACGAGCTCGCGGAGGCTCGGGAGGGCGCTGCGCAAGCACGCGAGGCGCTCACGTGGGACAACGCCGCGGAGGCACACCTGTCGGTGTATGGCGAGGTCGCATGAGGATCCGACGCCAGGGTCGCTTCCACGAGCTCGTAAAGCGTCAGCTCGACCTCTTTGCGACCGACGACGCGGACCTCCTGGCCGAGGCTGTCGAGGCCGAATCTGCCTGGAACGCTGTCCCTGTCGAGGAGGCAGAGGAGGCGTATGGTGATTACCAGCTGGTCGTTGACGCTATAGCCGACAGGCTGCTCGACATCCGTGAGTCGTATTCGCAGTCGCTCGACGAGCAGGCCGCATCCGAGTACGCCGCCGAGTTCACCCGACAGGCCACACGACGCTACCGTCGCTACGCGACATTGCTCGCGGATCTCGACGGCGAATAGCTCGGCTATTCCCCGCGAAGCGATCGCACGGCGAAGAAGCCGCGAAGTCGCCTGCCGGGCCCAAGACGATCGCGCAGGACGGAAATCACCTTGCGAAGCTCGGCCTGCGTCTGAGCCGCCGCGGTATCTGCACCCGACGATGGCCCGTAGCGGGCGCGCGAGAACGCGCTCGCGAAGGCGTCGCTCCCGAC
>JANOFZ010000423.1:0-5282 GCA_031413935.1 Thermoleophilia bacterium
CGGACTCTAGATGATTGATTCCGAATAGCCGCGAGCGCGGCAATTCGGAATCAACCATCTAGGCGACAGCACGGCGGCTTTCAAGGACGCCAATCGAGCCGAGGCGGACTACGCTCCGATGATGCCGTTGTTCGATCGCACCGAACACGAGTCGCCGACCTCGTCTCCCTGGGACGAGAGCCGTGTCCGTTGCGGAATCGACGCGATCGTCGACGTGACACGCGACGCGCTCGAGCCGGGGCGCTTCTGGCCGCGAAGCGAGCTCGACGACTATGGGCGCTCGGTCGAACGAGACCGTGCCCTGTGGATCGGCGCCGCCGGCGTGCTCTGGGCGCTCGAGAGGCTCGGGGCGGGCGTAGGGGAGCAGGCCGTGTACGAGAGCTACCTCGAGCAGCCGGACATTCCGGGGTCGACCGGGCTGATGAACGGTGAAACGGGAGTCCTGCTCGTCTCCTGGCGGCTCGATCCGACGCCGGAGAAGGAGGAGCGCCTGCTCGAGCTCGTGACCGGGAACCTCGGGAGCCCTGACAACGAGCTCTTCGACGGCGTGCCGGGGACGATGCTTGCTGCGCTTCACCTCTATGAAGCGACCGGTGAGGAACGCTGGCGCGAGGCGTGGCTCGCGTGCGCGGAGCAGGTCTGGGAGCTCTTTCGCCTCGATCTCGAGCTCGGCTGCCGAATCTGGGTGCAACATCGGCGTGGTCGGCTGATTCGCAGCATCGGTGCGGGCCACGGCTTTGCGTCGAACGCCCACTCGCTCCTGCGCGGCCAGGAGCTTCTCGGCGAGGCGTGGACTGCCGAAGTGCAGCGAGCGGTCGCCGACACCGCGACGACACTCGCGGTGCTAGAGGAAGGGCTCATCAACTGGCCGACGGCGGCCGATCCCTACTGGGCCGAGCAGTTCACGACGCGCGTCCAGTGGTGTCACGGCGCGCCCGGCCTCATCACCAATCTTGCGACACTGCCGCGCGACGACCGGACCGACGAGCTCCTGGCCGCCGCGGGCGATCTCACCTGGCGTGCGGGGCCGCTCGCGAAGGGCGCGGGTCTCTGCCACGGCACCGCCGGCAACGGCTGCGCGTTTCTCGCCCTTCACGCCCGAACAGGTGACGAGCTGTGGCTCGATCGCGCCCGGGCGTTCGCCGTCCACGCGCTCGAGCAGGTCGAGGCGTCGGGGCCACGTCACTCGCTCTGGACGGGCAACATCGGCGTCGGCCTCTACCTGCGCGACTGCCTCGAGGGATGGCAGGGAATGCCGATCGTGGACTACCTCTAGGCGCGCTGTATTGAACGACTTACGGTCGGCGCACGTGCTCCTGCCAGCGCCCGCACGAGCGACTCCGAGTCGGCAACCCATCCGAAGAGGCCTTCGATCACGAGTAACGACGCCTCGTGGTTCGTGCGTACGAGATCGCTGCCGACGACCTCGGCCGTGCAATCAGAGAGGACGACGCAGCGGTAGTCGCGGAAAAACGCATCGCGCAGGGTCGATTCCACACAGACGCTCGTCGTCCACCCGACGAAGACAAGATTCTTGACGCCGCGACCGCGGAGAACGTCGTCGAGTTCCGTCTCGAAGAACCCGCTGTATCGATGCTTCGAGATGAGCACGTCGCCGGGCTCCGGCGCGAGCTCTGGGACGATCTGCGTGTTCCACGTCCCGGCGATGAGGAAGTCGCCAACGCCAACGCCGAACCCGAGGTGCTTCTCGCGATTCGGCGCGTCGGGCCCACCGAGGTTCGACAGGTCTCGCGCAAACTCCATCGTCAGGTACACGACGGTCATGCCGACAGCGCGGGCTGCGCCGAAGACGAGCGCTGTGGGCTCGATCGTGGCGCGGGCTGCCTCAATGGGCAGGCCCTTTGAGGCAAACATCCCACCCTCGGCACCGAAGTCGTTCTGCATGTCGACGGCGATCACGGCAGTCTCGCTCGGATCGATCGTCAGTGGTTCCGGCCTTGCTGCGATCGTTACGTCCATCTGCGAATCACCGTACAGAACGTGCCGCCGATTGTCACGCTCGTTGCGTGGCCTCGGACTGGTGATGCTTACGCACCTCACATGTCGAGTTCCGGAAGGTGCAGGTCACCCGCCTTCGTATAGGCGACCTTGGCAATCGCCAGATCCTGGATCGCGAGACCCGTCGAGTCGAACAGCGTGATGTCCTCTGCCGAACGGCGGCCGTCGGCCTCACCGGTGAGCACGCGGCCGATGTCCGTGACCCGGTCGCGGGTGACGACACCCGCCTCGACTCCGGCCGCAAGCTCACCGCCGTGGCTCGCCTGCTCCCAGTCGTCGCAATAGAGATCGGCGCGGGCGAGCTCTCCGACCGCAACCTCGGCCTTTCCAGGCCCGTCCGCTCCCATCATCGACACGTGCTGCCCGTCGCGAAGCGAGCCCTCGGGGAAGAGCAGCTCGCGTCCGGGTGTGACCGTGACCACGATGTCGCAGGCTAGGGCTTCCTCGCGCGACGGTGCCACGGTCGCCCCCAGGCGATCGGCCACGAACGCCGCGCGGGCGGGGTCGATGTCCCACACGTGGACGTCGCTGCCGAGCGCACGAAACATCCGCACCGTCTCTGCGCCGTTGACGCCGCAGCCGATCACGGCGGTCGACTCGGCTCCCGCGCGGCACAGCGTCTCGGCCGCGATCACGGCGGCCGCGGCCGTGCGGAGCGCCGTCACCGCTGAGGCATCGAGCAAGGCCACCAACGCACCGGTCTCCGCGTCCGAGAGCAACACGATCCCGGTTACGGTGGGAAGGCCCTGCGCCGGGTTTCCGGGGAAGGAGGTCACCCACTTCAGCAGCGCGTGGCCGTCGCCGAGCGCCGGCATCGCCCTGAAGTCTCCGGCGGGATAGTTCGTGACATAGAGCTTCGGGTGCATCGTCCAGTCGCCGTTTGCATGCGCAATGAAGGCTGCCTTGACCGCGTCGTAGGCCTCGTGCGGGGAAACCGCGCGCTCGACATCGGCGCCCGAGAAGAAGGGAACTGACATGCTCCGTCGACGCTATCACTGGGCTGCCGACGCGGACGAGGCTTACCCTCGCTACCGCGAGGGTGCGCCTCGCCCCTACGACGCCTTGACGGCGCCGATCAGCTTCACGATCGAGTCCTTCGCGTCTCCGAAGAGCATCGTCGTGCGCGGGTCGAGGTAGAGCTCGTTGTCGATCCCCGCGAACCCGGGAGCCATCGACCGCTTCATGACGACGACCGCTGCTGCCTTGTCGACATCGAGGATCGGCATCCCGTAGATCGGTGACGACGTGTCCGTGCGCGCGGCCGGGTTCGTCACGTCGTTCGCGCCGATCACGAGCGCGACGTCGGCCTGCGGGAACTCGGGATTGACCTCGTCCATCTCCTTCAGCACGTCGTAGGGGACGTTCGCCTCGGCAAGGAGGACGTTCATGTGGCCCGGCATGCGTCCTGCCACGGGGTGAATCGCGTAGACGACATCGACCCCTTTCTCCTCCAGCAGCTCGCCGAGCTGGCGGACGTCGTGCTGGGCTTGCGCGACCGCGAGGCCGTAGCCGGGGACGATGACGACCTTGCGCGCGTAGGAGAGCATCACCGCCACATCCTCGGGTGAGGTCGCGCGGACGGTGCGCCCGTCGTCGACACGCGCTGCGCCGGTGCCAGCCTGCACCTGGCCGAACGCACCGAAGAGCACGTTCGCGATCGAGCGGTTCATCGCCTTGCCCATCATCAGCGTCAGCAGGGTGCCCGAGGCGCCCACGAGAGCGCCCGCAACGATGAGAACGTTGTTGTGGAGCACGAAGCCCGTCGCCGAAGCGGCGAGCCCCGTGAAGGCATTGAGAAGGGAGATCACGACCGGCATGTCTGCGCCGCCGATCGGCAGCACGAACATGACGCCGAAGACGAGAGCAGCGGCTATAAGCCCGTAGATCAGCCCCTGTTGATCACCGCCCGCAGCGATCCAGACACCGAGCACGACTGCCGTGCCGATGATCAGCGCGTTCACGATCTGCTGGCCCCGGAACACGATCGGCCGGCCGGAGATCAGCTCCTGCAGCTTCGCGTACGCAACGAGCGACCCGGAGAACGAGATGGCGCCGATCATGGCCGAGAGGGCGATCGACGTCGCCTCGACCGTGGAGAACGTACCGCCGAACCGGTGGAACTCGTCGAGGGCGATGAGCGCTGCTGCGCCGCCGCCGACCCCGTTGAAGAGGGCCACCATCTGCGGCATCGCCGTCATTTTCACCCTGCGCGCCCCGACGAGCCCGACGGCGCCTCCGACGACCATTCCGATCCCGATCAGGGGATAGTTGCCAACGCCGTCCTGGAGGAGCGTGACGACGATCGCGAGCGCCATCCCGGCAGCGCCGATCCAGTTCCCTTTGCGCGCGTGCTTCGGCGACGAGAGAAAGCGAAGCGCGAGGATGAAGGTCACAATCGTGACCAGGTACAGCGCGTCAGTCGTCGTTCGACTCACGCCGGGGCTCCCTTCTCCTGAACATCTGCAGCATCCGGTCGGTGACAACGAAGCCGCCGACGACGTTGGCCGAGGCGAGCACGACAGCGACGACGCCCACGACCCTCGAGAACGTGTCGTCCGCTGCGCCGGCGATCAGGATCGCGCCCACGATGACGATCCCGTGGATCGCGTTAGTGCCCGACATCAAAGGCGTGTGCAGCATCGTCGGCACCTTCGAGATCACCTCGATGCCGAGGAAGATCGCGAGCACGAGAATCGTCAGCTCGAGGATGAAGGATGTCTCTATGCCGTCACCTCTTCGGTCGGGCGGGCCACGCAGGCGCCACCGGTGATGTCGTCGTCGAAATCGAGTGCCGGCTCCCCGCCCGGCGCGAGGTGCTGAAGGAGCGCGCTCACGTTGCGCGCGTAGAGGCGGCTCGCGTCGGCCGCCATCAGTGACGGCAGGTTCGTGAAGCCGACGATCGTGACCCCGTCGCGAACGATCTCCTGGCCGGGGCTCGTGAGCTCGCAGTTCCCGCCCGCCTCGGCAGCGAGGTCGACGATGCAACTGCCTGCCCGCATCTGGCCAACCGTCGATGCCGCGATCAGCTTCGGAGCGGGACGGCCGGGGACGAGGGCGGTCGTGATCACGATGTCGAAGTCGGGGACACGTTCCTCGAGTGCGGCCTGCTGGGCTGACTGCTGCTCGGGGGTCAGCTCCTTCGCGTAGCCGCCCTCGGTCTCCTCACCGTGCACGCCGAGGTCGAGGAACTTGGCTCCGAGAGACTCGACCTGCTCCCTGACGGCCGGGCGTACGTCGAACGCCGTGACGACGGCCCCGAGTCG
>JANOFZ010000424.1:0-4036 GCA_031413935.1 Thermoleophilia bacterium
GTCCTGCTCGTGAGCTTCTACTTCCCCCCGGCAGGAGGGGGTGGAGTACAGCGTCCCCTCAAGCTCGCGCAGTACCTGCCCGCGCTCGGGATCGAGACGCACGTGCTCGCGCCCGACGACCCCCAGTGGATCCACCGCGACGAGGCATTGCGGGTACCGACGCAGGCCTGGGTGCATCGAGCTCGGTACCTCGGTCCGAGCGGGCGCAAGCCCGCGGAGGAGCTGCATGGCAAGGTGGGCGTCGCCCGCATGACGACGCAGGCGCGGCTCTTCGGCCGCCGGGCCCTCGTGCCGGACGAGAACGTGCCCTGGAACCTCACCGCGATCCCTGCAGCGATCAAGCTCGTGCGCAAGCACGACATCGACGTTGTCATCACGACCTCGCCGCCGAACTCGATCCACCTCGTCGGCGCTGCGGTCAAGCGGGCGACGGGTGCCCGCTGGGTTGCAGACCTGCGCGATTCACCGATCGCCCACGTTCATCGCCGCTCCGAGAGCGCCGCCGTCCGAGCCAAGGAGAAGGTCGACGTCGGCGTCGCGAAGCTCGTCGCGCGGTCGGCTGACGCCATCGTGTGCGTCGCGGACTTCATCGCCGACGAGGTTCGCTCACTCGAGCCGCGCGGCAGCATCGTCACGATCCCGAACGGCTCCGACTTCGACGACTTCGAGGGGCTCGACTACACCCCGGGCGAGCGGCTGCGACTCACACACACGGGCAGCTTCTTCGGCAAACGAGATCCTCGACCGTTCCTGCAGGCCTTCCACGACTCCGGCATCGATGCGACGGCACGGTTTCTCGGCGACTTCCGGAGCGCCGATCGCGAGTGGGCCGAACCGCTCGATCTGGGCTCCAGGCTCGAGCTCATTCCCTACGCGCCGCGGGCGACGTCGCTCGCGCTGCAACGGGACTCGGAGGCGCTGCTGCTGCTCATTCCCGATGCAGGGGGCCGTGGCAAGGGCGTGCTCTCGGGCAAGGTGTTCGAGTACATCGCCGCGCGGCGACCAATTCTCGCCCTGGTTCCTCCCGACGGTGCCGCTGCAGACCTGATTCTCGAGGCGGGCGCCGGCGTCGTTGCACCGCCGGACGATGTCGAGGCGATCCGTGTGGCGCTCGTCGAGCTCGATCGTCGCTTCCGGATCGAAGGCCTGCCGGACGTGGAGCTCTCCGAGGACTGGCGACGACGGCTCGCGCGCTCCACGCGCGTCGAGGAGACCGCCGAGCTGCTGAGGTCACTGTGTTGAGGTCACCGTGTTGAGCCGGCGACAGCCCGTCGTCGACGCGCTGTTCTTTGCGACGGTGTTCACCGTCACGTTCGCGAAGATCTACTGGAGTGTCGGCGGCGATCTCTCGCTCTCGGATGTCCTGACGATCCTCTTTCTGATCGCCTTCGCGCTCGGTCGGATCGAACGGCTGGATGGTCGGTTCGCCCGCTCGGCGGCAATCACGTTCGGGTTCTTCGTCGCGTTCCTCGCCGTCTATCTTCTCGGCTTCTTTAACCTCGAGACGGCGACGGCGCTGGCGCAGTGGGCGAAGGGAATGTTCAAGTTCGTGCTCCACTTCCTCTTCCTGTTCGCAGCGGTTGCGCTCGTCGCCCGCCGCAGCCAGCGCTTCTACTGGTGGACGCTCGCTGCGTTCTGCGGAGGCGTTGCGTTCAATGCGCTCTACGGGGTGCTCCAGCTCGGCGTCGCCCAGGGCGCAGGAGGCAACCTCGATGCAGCGCTGCTTGCACCCATTACCGGAGGAGCCAGCCAGATCAACATCTACGGTGCGATCGAGGGAGCGAACGTCTACCGGCCGAACGCTCTCACCGGCGATCCGAACCACCTCGGGATCGAGCTCGTGATCCCGATCCTCATCCTCCTGCCGATCTACCTCCGCCTCGAGCGCGGCCATCGGCTCCGGGTGCCGCTGATGGTGACGCTCATGTTCCTCTTCGTCATGGAGCTTGCGACGCTGTCGCGGAGCGGCATGCTCGGACTGCTTTGCGGCTTGCTCGTGCTCGCCGTTCCGTACCGGCACATGCTGTTCACGGCCCGGTTTCTCGTTCCGCTCGTCGCCGTCGGGCTCGGGATCCTCGTCTTCGTCTCCCAGCGGGCCGACTTCTTCGAGACCGTTCTCAGGTCGCGCGTCGACACGAGTGGCAAGGGGACATCGACCCACTTCGTCGTCTACGAGTTCATTCCGCAGGTGCTGGCGCAGCACCCGCTGTTCGGGCTCGGGCTCAACAACTTCTCGGTCTACTACGAGTTCGTTACCGGTCGGAACAACTTCGGGCCGCACTCCTTCTACGTCGCGCTGTTCGTCGAGACGGGGATCATCGGCGCGCTGCTCTTCCTCGGGTTCCTGGGATACCTGTTCCGACGCCTCGCCGTCGGCCGCGCGATCGGGCGGGCGTTGGCAGAGGCCGGCGACGGGCTGGCTGCCCGCGTGCGCCCGCTCGAATGGGGCCTGACGGCCGCGCTCGTCGGCACGATGGCTGCGAACTTCTTCTATCTGACGATGAGCTTCTACTACTTCTTCGTCTTCGCGATGCTCGCGATCGCTGCGCCTGCCGTGTTCGGGCGCAGGCTCTGGACGACGTGAGAGTCTGCGTTCTGACGACCTCGTACCCGCGCGACCGCGATGACATCGCCGGGCTGTTCGTCAAGGATGCCGTCGACCACTTGCGCGAGGCCGGGCTCGAGGTCGATGTCGTCTCGCCGGCGTCCTTCCGTCACTTCGGGATCGCGTACGGGGACGGGATCGCCAACAACCTGCGATCTCGGCCGTGGAAGGCACTCCTCCTACCACTGTTCCTCCTCTCGTTCGCACACGCGGCGCGGCGTGCGTCCCGCACTTCAGACGTCGTGCACGCCCACTGGCTCCCGTCGGCCGTCACCGGGCTTGCCACGGGAAAGCCGCTCATCCTTCAGGCGTGGGGCTCGGACGTCGAGCTCGCGAAGCGCCTGCCGTGGCTCTTTCGACCGCTCCTACGACGGGCACGGGTGGTCGTCTGCGCTTCGTCCGCGCTTGCCGAGGACGTCCGTGAGCTCGGCGCGCGGGATGTTCGCGTGATCCCGAGTGGGATCGACATGCCGACCGACGTTGGCAGTCCGGAGGAGCCGCCGCACGTTCTCTACGTCGGCCGGCTCTCGGAGGAGAAGGGCATCCGTGATCTCGTCGAGGCGGCAGTCGGCCTGCCGCTCGTCGTCGTCGGAGACGGGCCGCTCCGCGATCTCGTGCCGACGGCTGTCGGGTTCGTCCCCCACGACGACCTCGGCCCTTTCTACGAGCGGGCGGCGGTCGTGTGCGTGCCATCGCGGCGGGAGGGATACGGCGTCACGGCGCGCGAGGCGATGGCGTACGGCAGAGCGGTCGTCACAACGGGCGTCGGGGGCCTCGCCGATGCGATCGAGGACGGCGTTACCGGGGTCGTCGTGCCTCCAGGCGATGTCCCAGCGATTCGAGGGGCGCTCGAGATCGTTCTCGCCGACTCCGCCCTTCGCGATCGACTCGGTGCCGCTGCACGCGAGAAGGCAGGTACCTCATACGCGTGGTCGGCGGCCACGGCCGCGACGATCGCGGTCTACGCGGACGTGCTGGGACGGTAGAGCGAGTCGCAGTTTCGACCCCGACCGTCCGCGATCGCAGGCGGACGACGCCTGCGCGTCGCCCCTACGCGAACTTGCAGCGGACGAGCGTCCGCAGCACGCGAATCCCATCGAACGCAGTCAGCTTCTTCCCCTCGTCGCGGGACCTTGCTGCGTACCCGATCGGGACCTCGAAGATCCGCTCCCCCGACTGGAGCACACGGGCGGCGATCTCGGGCTCGATCGCAAATCCCCGCTCGCGGAGGCGGAGCGACTGGAACAGCTCGGTGCTCATCGCCTTGTGGCAGGTCATCACGTCCGAGATCCAGCAGTTGTAGAGCACGTTCGTCGCCATCGTCACCGACTTGTTGCCCATCACGTACCAGAAGCTGAACGACGACTGCGACGTCCAGGCCCGGGTGCCGAAGACGACCTTCGCCTTGCCCGCAAGGAGTGGCTCGAGCAC
>JANOFZ010000425.1:0-8042 GCA_031413935.1 Thermoleophilia bacterium
CATCACGCGACTACGGCGCAAGCTCCAGCACGCCGTCATCGTCGAGCACACCTCGACCGACACGGTCGGAGTCGGTTCGATCGTGGAGATCCAGGACGAGCAGGGCGAGAAGATGGAGATCGAGATCTCGAGCGTCGGCGGTGTCTCACCCGACTCGCCGCTCGGCAGTGCTCTGATGGGAGCGGCCGTCGGTGCCGGTGTCGACGTCCCGGCGCCTCGTGGCTCCTGGCGGGCAACCGTCGTCTCGATCCGCGCCGCCTGAAGCACGCTGGGCTGCTCGATGCCTGGCCCTGCGATTTCGAGCGAACCGAGGAGGATTCGGCGTTGACCGTCACCGCCTCTTGACGGTTCGCAGTCTCTGCCTAACCTGTGGATGGGGTCTTCGTCTCAAGGTGTTGGGGCGATTTTTCATCGAGGAAGGGAAAGACGATGTCGATTGGGCGGTGCGCGATTGCGCTCGTGGCTGCGATTGCGGTCGGTGCGGCAACGCTTGAGACGGATCGTGCTCGGTCCGAGGTGCAGGTCGCATCTGCGGAAGCGACGGACGTCCTCCTGGCGTTTGACACGACTGGGAGCATGGTGCCGTCGATTGCCGCGGCGCAACGGGACGCGGAGACGATCGTGTCGGCTGTCGGTGGCTTCGCACCGAACACTCGCTTCGCAGTTGCTTCGTTCCGCGACCGGTTCTACCCCGGAGGCCAATACACCCTTGTATCGCCGATGACCGCGAGCACGGGAGCGGTGACCGCTGCGATCGACACATTGAACGCGGTGAGCACGACCGATTCGGCGCAGAACTCGGACGCCGAGGCGTACAACCTTCTCTTCAACAAGAGTTACACCGACTCGCGCATCGGCTGGCGCGCGGCCTCTCGCAAGATCGTCGTCGTGATCGGGGACGCGGAGCCGCACAGCGCCGGCGCGGAGGGTTTGACCGGCTGTGCCGATACGACGCTCGACTGGAACAACCTGAGCACGAAGCGCGAGCTCGCTGGAATGCAGGCGGCGAAGAGAACCCTCGTGATGATTCGCCAGGCCAAGACTGCGACGGCATCGCTTGCTTGCTACTCGACGCTCGCCTCGCTTGCGTACGAGGGTGGGTCCGCCAGAGATGGCGGAAGCAAGGACATTGGAGCGCCACTGATCGCACTTCTCAAGCAGGCCTACGCCCCGTTCTCGCTCACGTCGCAGCTCGAACGGGCGGTTACGGGCAAGACGAATGGCCTGACGGTCAGGATCGCCAACCCCAACACCTTCCCACTCGAGGTCTCGGATCTCTCGGTGAAGCTTCCTGCCGGGGTGGTGCTCGTTCCGAGCTCGGTCTCGGGCACGCTGCCGAAGCCGGTGGCACGGGACGGGCGTCTCACGTGGTCGCTAACTGCACCGCTGAAGCCGCTCCAGGTTCTCTCAGGGCATATCGTTCTTCGCTATGCGAAGGCGGGTGCGGCGCTGCTCGCGGGCAGCATGACCGTCATGTCGCCAGACGGCACAGCGGTGACGTCGAAGTCGAAGGCTCCGGTACGGCTCGTCCGGCGTCCCGGCAGCCTGACGTTGACGGTCGACGGTACGCGGAGCGCGGCCGCGCTTCAGGGCGCAACTGCCTCGACGCTCTCGAGTGCCAAGGCGGCGCGAGGCACCGGAACCGTCGTTTTCCTTGCCGGCTCCGGCAAGTCGGTGACCCTTCGGGCGGCCAGCGCGGCGGCGACCACGATTGGTGCGCCGTCCAACGTCTCCATTCGCGTCAGCGTAGCTCGAACGAAAGGCTTTGCTGCTTGCCCGGTCGGTGCGAACGGCGTGCTGAAGGTGACCGACTCCGACAGGCTGACCCGTAGCGGGAAAACCCGTGACCGGCTCACCCTCGTGTTGCCGGCTGCGTGCGGAGGGTCGAAAGCATTCGCCGACGCCGACGCCGGCGCTGGCGGTCGGCTCTCAGTGAAGCTCGGCTTTCGCTGACCGTCGGTCGAGCGCTCGTTCCCATCTGACCTCGCCGTCTACGATCGCGGCTGTTGCGACGAGCCCGAGCGATCGTGCGACCGCGGCGGAGGCGACGTGGCCCGGATGGACGTGCGCTGTCACTGTCGCGACGCCCATCTCACCGAGCCACGTGATCATCGCCGACGACGCCTCGGTTGCGTAACCCCTTCCCTGGTTGCGCGTCCCGACGACCCAGGCCAGATCGGCTGACCGCGAAGCCCTGTCGACCGTCGCCTGTACGTAGCCGACAGCTGCGAGGGACGCGCGCTCCCGGATGATCCAGTTGCACCATGTCTGCGACCCATCGGGCGAACTTCCGCGCGACTGTCGGGCGTATTGCTCGTGGAGCTCCTCTACGGAGAGCGGAGAGCCACCGACGTAGGTGTGCAGGGCGGGGTCGTCCAACAGGGGCGCCATCTCGGCGGCGTGCGCCGGAGAGAGCGGCTCGAGGCGCAGGCGCTCGGTCGTGAGTTCGTCAGATCCGAACGAGAGCACGCGGTCTAGCCGTCGAGCGGGGCAAAGAGATCCACGGCGTTGCCGTCGGGGTCGTGCACCTGCGCGTAGCGCTGGCCCCAGAATGCGTCCCACGGCTCGCTCTTCGACTCGAAGCCGGCCGCGACGTCCGCGGTGACGATCCCGATCGCGTCGAGGTGCGGAGACACGCGACGACTGTATCTCGTAGGCTGGCGCACGTGAAGTCCGTGGTCATCACCGGGGCGGGGAGCGGTATCGGTGCCGCCTGTGCGCTCAGGCTCGGAGCGGACGGCTACGGCGTCGTCCTCTCGGGCCGACGCCGCGAATTGCTCGACGAGGTTGCAGCCGATCTCGAACACGCCGTCGTCGTCCCGGGCGATGTCACCGAACCGGATCACGGCATGGCCCTCGCCGAGGCCGCCCGGGCGAGCTTCGGCGGCCTCGATGCCGTCGTGCTCAACGCAGGCGTCGGGAACTCGGCAGCGGCCGGAGACGATACGCCGGAGGGATGGGGACGCACGATCGGGATCAACCTCACCGGCGCCTTCCTGGTCGCCCGGGCCTGCCTCCCTTCGCTCGTCGAGCGCCGCGGCTCTCTCGTCGGCATCTCGTCCAACAGCGCACTTCGTGCCAGTCCCGACGACGCGTCGTACGCTGCCTCGAAGGCGGGCCTCTCGATGCTCTGCAAGGCGATCGCGAACGATTACGGGCCGCGGGGGGTGCGCGCGAACGCGGTCTGCCCTGGCTGGGTTCGAACGCCGATGGGCGACGCTTCGATGGATGGTCTGGCGGAGCTGCGAGGCACCGACCGCGAGGGTGCGTACGCGCTCACACATGCGCATGTCCCCCTGCGCCGCCCCGGCCAGCCGGAGGAGATCGCAGCCGTGGTTGCTTTCCTGCTCTCTCCTGAAGCCTCCTACGTCAGCGGGGTGGAGCTGCTCGTCGACGGTGGCGGGGATGTCGTCGACGTCAGCGCGACGGCGTGGACGGCTCCCTAGCGGGGGCCGCGAGCACTCAACCTTCCGTTTGAGAGTGCCGAAACACCCCGAGGTGAGAGCGCGCATCACTACCGGAGCCGTCGCCGCGGGATGTGTCGTCGCACTTGCGTTCTCGAGTGGTGGATACTTCGCGTCGGAATGGGGGCTTGTCACGCTCGCGTTCCTGCTCGTGTTGCTCGGGGCGGCCATGATCGCCGACCGCATAGAGGTCTGCGGGTCAGCCCTCGTGCTGCTCGCCGCGCTCGCGGCACTCGGCGTGTGGCAGCTCACGTCAGTCCTCTGGTCGGCGGGCTCCGGCCCGCCGGTCGCAGAAGCCGAGCGCACGCTCCTGTACCTCGCCGCAGCCGCTGCCCTTCTGGTGTGTCTGACCCCGGCTACCGTCCCGGCGCTACTCGAGGGAATCGCCGTGGGAGCGACGATCGTATCCCTCTACGCGCTCGGCACGCGCCTCGCTCCCGGGCTGCTCGGCGGCGCGTACGACCCGTCGTCCGGCTACCAGCTCGCGAAGCCGATCGGCTACTGGAACGCTCTCGGTCTCCTCCTCGTGTTCGGTCTCGTCCTCGCGGCCGGGATCGCACTCCGGCGCGATGCGGTGCGGGCGCCCCTCGCGGGTGTCGCCGCGGTACCGCTCGCCACCGGGCTCTACTTCACCTTCAGCCGCGGATCGGTGGTGGTGCTGTCCGTTGCCTTCGCCGTTCTCGTCGCACTCGACCGCGACCGCGTACGAGCCGCGCTGCTGCTCGTGACGTTCCTCGCGGTTCCGTTCATCGCAGTCATGGTCGCAGGGCGGTCGTCCTCGTTGACGACTGCCGGCGCTACCCTTCAGACCGCGCAGCGGGAGGGGCACCGGCTCGCCTGGCAGCTCGTCGTGCTGGCGCTCCTTGCGGCAGCGGCGCAGGTGGCGGCGGCCTGGGCGAGCCCGAGAATCCAGGTCGGGCGAGCGCTGCGAAGACGCGTCGCTGGTGCTGTGGTCGCGCTCGTCGTGCTGGTCGGCGTCGCCGGGCTCGTGTGGGTCGGCGGGCCGAGTGCGATCGTCGACCGGGCGCGGGAGTCGTTCGTCGAGGAGCCTCCGGCGACAACCCAGGGCCTCGATCGCCGTCTGCTCTCGGCCTCGGGCAACGGTCGCGCCGCCTACTGGCGGGTCGCGGCGCGGATGGTCGGGCGCGAGCCACTCCTCGGCGACGGCGCTGGCTCGTTCGGGCGCGCCTGGGTGCGGGAGCGGCCTGTGGCGAACGAGGCGCGCGACGCCCACAACCTGTACCTCGAAACGTTGGCAGAGCTTGGTCCGGTCGGACTCGCGCTGCTACTCACCGTGCTCGCGGCACCGTTCGCGCCACTTCGCCGGGTACGGCGTGACCCGAGCGCGGCTGCGGCCGCGAGCGTCCTCGTGGCATTCCTGCTCCACGCTGCAGTCGACTGGGATTGGGAGATTCCGCTCCTCTCACTCGTCGCTCTCGCGTGCGGAGCGACGTTGCTCGTGCTCGATCCGCGACAGCGATCCGTCGCGCTGACGACCGGGCGGCGCCTGGCACTGGTCGGGGCGGTCTGTGCCGTGCTCGGAGCTGCTCTCGTCGTCCACGTCGGGAACCGGGCGGCCGGTGACGCGCTTGACGCTCTCGCCGCCGACGAGCCCGAGCGTGCAGCAGCAGCTGCGAGGCGGGCGCAAACCTGGATGCCGTGGTCTAGTGAGGGTGATCAGTTGCTCGGTGAGGCTCTCGCCGCGGACGGTCGGGATGAGGCGGCACGCGAGGTGTTGCGGCGTGCCGCGCGACGCGACCCGGGCGAATGGAGCATCTGGTACGACCTCGCGACCGTCTCGACGGCCACCGAAAGGGTGAATGCACTCACCCGCGCGAGGGAATTGAACCATCTGAGTGTCGAGATCGAGGCCCTCGCGGCCGAGATCCAAACAGATTCCTCATAGGTGCATCGCAAGATTCAGGGTACGAGCTGCATCTAAAAGGGTTGAGAGCATCGACATCGCTTGGAGGACGTTCATGAAGGAATCGGGAGGAAAGCGGCGCGCACGCATAACAGGCTTCGTCGCCGTTGCATGTGCATCAAGTGTCGCGTTTGCAGCGCTCGGCGGTGTAGGGCTCGCCCAGACCGCCGTCGGGCTCGGGCAATACCAGTACGGCAAGAAGGTGACGATCTGTCACAAGGGCAAGCGCACGATCCGGATCTCGGTTCGCGCCTGGCCGGCCCACAAGCGCCACGGCGACTCGGTGGGTACGTGCGAGCAGGCAGCGAAGCGGGCGCACGCAAAGAAGCACGCGAAGATCGCCGTGACCCACGGCAAGAAGGCGGAGCAGCGCAAGGCCGGAAAGAAGGCAGAGCGCGGGCACAAAGCCGGCAGGGAGAAGTCAGAGGAAGGCAAGAGCAGCTCCCGCGGGAAGGGCAACAGCAAGTAACTTCCGGCCCGAGCCGCAACAGTTCGACGATGGGGGCCCTACCTCGGTAGGGCCCCCATCGTCGTTCTCGGCGAGTCTCTAGCGCACGGCCTCGCAGGCGGCCCCGAGCTGTACAGCGGCCACCGGGGCGTCGGGCTCCTCGCCGTGGCGGAAGAATGCGAACGTCTCGTTGGCCACCTTCGCCAGCTCGCCGATCCCGCTTGCGAGGCGTTCGAGCTCGGCGGGCGAGTACCGCAGCTCGCGGAAGCGGAGGTACGCCCACCCGGCGCGGCCGCTTCGGTCATCGACCCGCACCATCCCAGCCTCGGTGAGCCGTTGCTCGGCCCCGTCCCAGCTCGGGCCGCGCAGGTCGAGCGCGTAGCGGATAGCAGGATCCACCGATCCGATGAAGAGCTCCAGGAACCCGTCGTCCCTCGGCCGCTCGACGACGACCCGGACGCAGCCGAGGCGATCGCCGAGGCAGCGCACGCGCTCCTCGAATGTCGCGAGGCGGCGCTCGATCCCGTCCGGCGCCTTCACTGCGAAACGAAATCCGTCCGGCACCTGCTTCGCCCAGGATCGGAACTGCTCCTCGGAGGGAAGGCGGTACTTCGTCGCGTTCAGCTCGACCGTGTCGAGGTGCGCCGCGTAGAAGGAGAGGAACTCGCCACGGTCGAGGCCCGCAGGATAGAAGCCGGGCTGCCAGGACGGGTAGCCCCACCCCGAGGTTCCGACGTGAAGACCGCTCACGCCACCCGGCGCTCGTAGGTGACGAACGCAAGCTCGGTGCCGTCGGCCGCCACGAGCCCCTCGCGCGAGACCTCGGTGAATGCGTGGCGATCCCAGGCCGGGAACAGCACCGCGCCCTCGACGTCGAGCTCGATCTCGGTCAGCACGAGCCTGTCCGAGATGGGCAGTGCTGCTGCGAAGATCTCGGCGCCGCCAATCACGAAGGCCTCGTCCGCTCCTCCGACCCGGTGCAGCGCATCGTCAAGTGACGCCGCACGTTCGGCGCCGTTCGCAGCCCAGGCTGCGTTCCGCGTGATCACGATGTTGCGGCGGCCCGGGAGTGGCCGATACCGCTCCGGGAGCGAGTCCCACGTCCGCCGTCCCATCACGACGGCGTGTCCCATCGTGAGGTCGCGAAAGAACGCGAGATCCTCCGGAATGTGCCAGGGGATCGAGCTGCCGTCCCCGATCACCCCGCCCCGGGCGATCGCGGCGACGAGAGTGACTCTCACACCGCCACCGGCGCACGGATCGCCGGGTGGTGCGCGTAGTCGAGCACCGCGAAGTCCTCGAAGGCGTAGTCGAAGATGGACGCGGGACGGCGGCCCACGCGGAGGGCCGGGAATGGGTGGGGATCGCGGGCGAGCTGGGTCCCGATCTGCTCGCGGTGGTTGTCGTAAACGTGGCAGTCGCCCCCCGTCCAGATCAGGTCACCGAGCTCGAGGTCGGACTGCTGCGCGAGCATGTGGGTGAGGAGCGCATAGCTCGCGATGTTGAACGGGACGCCGAGGAAGACGTCGGCGCTGCGCTGGTAGACCTGGCAGCTGAGTCTGCCGCGCGAGCCCGGTGTATTCGACCCGCCGACGTGGAACTGGAAGAGCGCATGGCAGGGCTGGAGAGCCATCTTTGGGAGGTCGGCGACGTTCCAGGCGCTGACGATGATTCGCCTCGAATCCGGGTCATCACGCAGAAGCCGAACCGTCTCGGCGATCTGGTCGATGTGGCCGCCTTCGGGTGTCGGCCAGCTCCGCCACTGGACGCCGTAGACCGGGCCGAGATCACCGTCTTCTGAGGCCCACTCATTCCAGATCGTTACCCCGCGCTCCTGGAGCCAGCGTACGTTCGAGTCGCCGCGGAGGAACCACAGCAGCTCGTAGGCGATCGACGGGAAGTGCACCTTCTTCGTTGTGATCAATGGAAAGCCCTCGGCGAGATCGAACCGCATCTGGTGGCCGAAGATGCTGACCGTTCCTGTTCCCGTGCGGTCGTGCTTCGGTTTCCCCGTCTCGAGAACGAGGCGTGCGAAGTCCTCGTATTGCGTGCTGATCACGGCGTCAGGGCTCGGCGGGGTCACGTCCCGACGATAGCGCGCCGCCCGGAGGATGTCGCTAGTGGGGTGTCCCGCCACGGAAGACCCGAAAGATCGGTGCGGCACACCCCACACCATGTTGATTGGGGAGTGGGGCGGCGAACAACA
>JANOFZ010000426.1:0-11461 GCA_031413935.1 Thermoleophilia bacterium
CCACCGCCGCTCGCGTGATACCAGGTCGCCCAGTGCGCGCCCGCGTTCCCGTAGAGGCCTCGCGCGGTATGGACCTGACCGATCGCGCCGTCGTGAACGAGCGTCCAGAGTGCCCTGAGCGTCGGCGAGAGCTGGACGAACGGCGCTGCGAGCACGTGGAGCGCGCGGTCGCGCGCCAGCGACGCAAGCGCCTCGCCTTCGGCGCGATCGGCGGCGAACGGCTTCTCCACGAGAACGTGCTTGCCGGCCTCGAGGGCTGCTCGGACGAGCGGGCCATGCGTCGCGGGCGGCGTGATCACGACGACGACGTCGACGTCGCTCTCGATCACCTCGTGCGCGTCGGCCACCAGCGTGGCACCCGGCCGGCGGCGGAGCAACTCGGGCCACCGATCCGTCTCGCGGGCGCAGATCGGGCCTTCCGACGCGAGTCCGCGGGGCACGAGCCGATCGAGCACCTGGAGGTACGCGGGCAGCACGTTGCCGGCGCCGATGATCCCGATTCGAATCGGGCGCTCGATCGGAGTCAAAGCGTTTCCGCTCCCAGGTCGCGATAGATCGCGGCGTCGGCGAGGCGAACGGGCTGGTCGACCCCGTCAAGGTCGCGCGCGAGGGAGTCGATTGCTCCCCACGCCGGTACCGTCCAGGCTGCGAGGCACCGCGGCCCCGGACCAAGGGCTCCGATCCGGTCGCAGAGGAGGTTGAGCGTGGCGGTTGAGTGTCGCTCGAGTCGTTCCTCGAACAGAACGCGAACCTCGTCTCTCGTTGCGTCGGGGGCGAGGTCGAGGTACTCCATGTAGTACAGACCCTCGCGTCCCGCTATCGGCTCGAGCAGCGGCTCGTAGCAGCCGGCGCTCTCAATGCGGCCGACGAGCCGGAACGTCTCCTCGAAGTCGTCGGCCTCGCCCGAGCCGAAGATCCGTTCCCACTCGCCCACACGTTCGATTCCGGACTCCGGCGTGTACCAGACGGCGACATACTCCGGCTCGGGTCCGAGGCGGAATGTCCGGCCCATGTTGAGCAGCAGCGTGTCGTCGGCGTATTCGCCCGACCAGCCTGTCTGGCCCCGATTCGCACCGAAATGGAACGCCTCGATCGAGACGCCGGGGTTGCGCGTGATGAACTCAACGTAGATGAGCACCGGTCCTCCTCGGACACGTAACGGAATCAGGAAATTCCTGCCATGTAGACAATTGATCCACCATGTGGTTATATCACTCCATCCCAACCGGCAGCGCTCTCCAACGAGGAGGAGACCAACGATGGCGTACGAGTCCCTGTTTCGTCCCACAGACCGCAGAGAGTTTCTGCGTCGAGGAGCCGCCTTGCTCACGATCGGGGCGACGCCTGCGCTCCTTGCTGCCTGCGGCGGCAGCAGCAACTCGGGCAGCGCCGCTGCTCCCAAGGCGAGCGGAAACATCGACTATCTGTCCTGGGAGGGGTATGACATTCCCCCGGTGATGAAGGCCTGGAAAGCGGCGAACAGCGTCACGGTCAAGCCGACCTACATCGGCAACCACGACGAGATTCAGGCCAAGATCAAGGCGGGCGGGGGAAGCTACGACCTGATCACCTACTACCAGGGCTACAAGCCCCTCTACACCGAGCTAGACATCCTGACGAAGCTCGACACCGACAAGATCCCGAACATCGAGGGCCTCTTCAGCGTGTTCAAGGAAGCCGACGCACGGAACCTCTGGATCGACGAAGACGGCAACTGGACAGGCGTGCCGTGGACGTGGGGTTCGATCGGAATCACCTGGGACGATGCGAAGCTCCCCGGCGGCCTCACCGCGTGGGACGATCTCCTCGACCCGAAGCTCAAGGGCAAGGTGGGCGTCATCAACGACCCGCTCGGCGCCTTCACCCTCACTGCTCACATTCTCGGCAAGGATCCAGCGGCGCTCCCGAAGGCGGAGTATTCGGAGATCAAGGACTACCTCACGAAGATGGTGGGGCAGGCCAAGAGCGTCGCTCCCTCGTTCGGCGACATGACGAACCAGCTCGTGGCCGGTGACATCGTCGCGTGCTACCAGGGGTGGGCGTACATGAACAGCCTCGCCGCGGGTGCCGGCAACAAGACCGTCAAGACGGTGACGCCGAAGGAGGGCGCATTTTCGTTCTGTGATCTCTACGCGATCCCCTCGACGTCGGACAACGTCGAGACGGTCCATGGCTGGATCAACGAGGCGATCGACCCGGTGATCAACGCTCGTGCTGCCGAGTACCTCGTCGGCGCGGTGACGGTCGAGAAGTCAGCCGAGATGCTCAACGCCGACACGAAGGCGCTCTACCCGTACGACGATCTCGATCTGGGCGACTCCACCGGCGATCGCCTCAAGAAGCTGTTCGAAGTGGCGCCGTTCTACGGGATGCCGCCGAGCGAGTCGGACGAGTTCATCACCTTCACCGAGATGAGCGAGAACTGGGAAGAGATCAAGCAGGGCGCGTGAGGGCTGTCGCGCGATGACTGCTGTAGAACAGAGCTCCAGAACCCCTGCGCGGGAGGGCAGCCGGTTTCACGTCGGTCCGGCTGCCCTCGCGATCCCGGCCGCCCTCTGGATGGTCGTCTTCTTCGCGGCTCCACTCCTGCTCTTCTTCGTCTACAGCTTTCTCACTGCCAGGCTGTACGCGGTTTCTGGCCCCCTGACGCTCGAGGCGTACCGAGACGCGCTCACGACTCACATCAACGCGACTCTTGCGTTGAACTCGCTCGTCGTCGGGATCAGCGTCGCCGCCACGACGGTCGTCGTTGCACTCCCGATCGCCTACTGGCTTCGCTTCGCGGCAGGCCGCTGGGAGACGGTCGTTCTCTTTCTCATCACGGCAACGTTCTTCGCAAGCTACCTCGTGCGCATCTACGCCTGGCGCTCGATCCTCGGCGATAACGGCCTGCTCAACTCGGGCCTCAAGAGCCTCGGGATTCTCGATCAACCCCTCGGCTTCGTTCTCTACAACCGCTTTGCAGTCACGGTCGCTCTCGTACACATCTTCCTCCCGTACGTCGTGCTGGTTCTCTATGCAGGCTTCCGGCCGATCTCGCCCGCACTCGTCGAGGCCTCACAGGATCTCGGTGCGAACGCCGTAACCCGCTGGCGGAAGGTGATCCTGCCGCTCGTGGCGGCTCCCGCAGCGACATCGTTCGTTCTCGTCTTCGTCCTGGCCGCAGCGGACTACGTGACGCCGCAGTTTCTCGGTGGGACGGACGGTGCGATGCTCGGTGTCCGTATTCAGACCGCTCTGACCGGTGCGGGAAACTGGCCGCTCGGTGCAGCGCTCTCGTTCCTGATGCTTGCCACGTTCGTCGCCTGTTATGCGCTCACGCTGCTCCTGCTTCGCTCGCTCCGTCTCGATCGGGTGCGGTTCGTCTCGTGAGCGTCACCCAGCGGAGTCCCGTCACGTTCGTCGTCACGATCCTGGCACTCGTCTTCCTCTACGTGCCACTCGCCGTTGTCGTGCTCTTCTCCTTTCATGCCACGGGAGCGCTGTCGTTCCCGTTCACCGGGTTCTCCTTCCGCTGGTACGAGGAGACCCTCAGCTCACCGGAGTTTCGTGCCGCCCTCTGGAACTCGACCGTCGTCGCGCTTTCGGTCTCGTTCTTCACGCTCATCCTGGGCACGATGGCCGCCTACGGGCTGATGCGCTGCCGCCCGCGTCTTCGCGCACCGCTCGCGGCGCTCTTCTTTCTGCCGATCACGCTGCCCGGGCTCTTCGTCGGGATCAGCCTGCTCGTGTACTTCGCACGGCTCGGCGTTCAGCTCTCGTTCGCTACTGTCGCGATCGCGCACTTCGTCTTCGTGTTCCCGTACTTCTTCCTCATCGCGACGGCGGCGCTCGATCGCCTCGATCCTGCCCTCGAGGAGGCGGCATCCGATCTGGGCGCATCCCCCGGCACGGTCTTCAGGAAGGTGACCTTGCCGCAGGTCTGGCCTATCCTCGCGGCCGCGACGGCACTGTCGTTCGCGCTCTCGTTCGACGAATTCATCATCACGTTCTTCGTGATCGGCCCCGATTCGACGCTGCCCATGTTCATCTTCTCGAAGTTGCGCCGTACCGTCGATCCGTCCATCAACGTCGTCTCTACCCTCCTGATGGCGATCACGCTCGCGCTCTGGGCCGTCGCCTTCATCTTCGTCCTGCGCGCGGCCAGGGGTCGGGCGCGACGCGCCGACGCGTTACTTCTCGGGGGTGCGTCGTGAACGTGCAGACCCGCCTCTCGATCGAGGGCGTCACCCATCGTTTCGGCAGAGTTACCGCTCTCGACTCGGTGAGTCTCGCGATCGAGGAGGGCGAGCTCGTGACGTTGCTCGGCCCCTCGGGTTGTGGCAAGACCACACTTCTTCGCATTATCGCCGGCTTCATCAACCCGAGTGAGGGGCGCGTTGTCGTCGAGGGCCGAGACGTAACTGGCGTTCCCCCGCACAAACGGCCCGTGAACATGGTGTTCCAGCGAGCGGCACTGTTCCCACACCTCGACGTGCGTGCGAACGTTGCCTTCGGGCTCCAGGTGGCGGGCATCCGCGGAGAGGAGGCCGACGGACGGATCGCTGAGGCGTTGCGGCTCGTACGGCTCGAGGGGTACGAGCAACGGCGCGCGCACGAGCTGTCCGGAGGCCAGATGCAACGGGTCGCCCTGGCCCGGGCGCTCGTCAATCGTCCTCGCGTCCTGCTTCTCGACGAGCCGCTCTCCGCGCTCGATCTGAAGATTCGACTCGAGATGGAAGTCGAGCTCCGTCGCGTTCATCGCGAAACGGGTGCGACGTTCGTGTACGTGACCCACGATCAGCGCGAGGCGCTGGCCCTCTCCGACCGGATCGTCGTCTTCGACAACGGGCACATCGAGCAGGTGGGCTCGCCGGATGAGATCTACCACGCGCCCGCATCGCCGTTTGCAGCGCGGTTTGTCGGCGATGCGAACGTGATCGCCGTCGACGTGGTCAGCGCCCAGGGTGATCGCGCGGTGGTTGCAGTAGGCGGAATCCACCTGGATGTGGCGTCGCGGGTTGAGGTCGGAGCGGGGCCTGCATGGCTCGTCCTCCGACCCGAGGTCGTCAGGCTCTCGTCTGCTCACAACGGCGGCCTGCGAGGTCTGGTCCTGGACAGTGCCTTCAGGGGCACCGGGTTCTCGTACCGTGTTCAGATCGACGGCCTCGCCGAACCGATGAAGGCGGAGATCGCGGCCGAGCACGGCGCTCCCTTCTCGGTCGGCGACGACGTCTCGGTGATGTGGGAGAGCTCGTCCTGCAGGCTGATGCCGCATACGGCTACCAACGTCGATTATCATCAGTCAGACAATGAGTCCGCAGACTAAGACGATGAGCGAAACACGCGATGCCTCGATCCAGGTCGTCATCAAGGTCGGCGCGCTCCTCGATGGCCTGGCGGAGGTGGGGGAGTCGACGGCGAGCGATCTCGCGGACCGGATCGACGAACCGCGGAGCACCGTGTACCGGCTCCTGTCGACGCTGCAGCAACTAGAGATGGTCGAGCCCGGGATGCGCCGTGGTACGTACCGCCTCGGACTGACGCTGTTGCGCCTCGGGGCCGAGGTGGCCGCAGGATTCGACGAGCGTCGGGCCGCGTTGCCCGTGCTCGAGCGCCTGCACGAAGAGACGGGCGAGACGGTTTTCCTTTGCATCCGACGCGGGAACGAGGCGGTCTGCATCGAGCGCCTTGATGGGCAGCGCGTGCAGTCACTTGCGCTGCGTCTCGGCGGCTCGCTGCCGTTGCACGCCGGAGCCGCTCCGCGCATCCTGCTCGCCTTCGAGCCGAAGGAACGCTGGGAGGAATATGCAGCCGCGGGCGACCTCGAGGTCTTCACGCCCAAGACGCCTGTTTCGAGAGCAGCCCTTCTCAGGCGCCTCGACGAGACCCGGAGGCTCGGATACGCGGTCTCTGACGAGGACGTCACAGTCGGGATCGCGGCGCTCGGCGCTCCGATCTTTGACTATCGAGGCAAGGTGTGCGCTGCCATCTCGATCAGCGGCGTTCGATCTGCGATTCTCGGCGAGACGGCAGACAACCTGACCGAGAGTATCGTCGAAGGAGCACGGGAGATCTCTCGAACGCTCGGCTACAAGGAAGGTGCGATCAGGTGACGGAGCCTCGTTCGCTAGCGATCCGCAAGGAGGACGGGCGCCTGTTCTCGGCGCTCGGCGCGCCCGTCTTCCGACTTGTGCACCCGCTGACGGTCGGCTCGGATCAGCTTGGTGTCTCGCTCTGCGTGATGGCACCCGGTGAAGAGGTCCGACGGCACTCGCACGACTACGAAGAGGCCTACTACGTCGTCGAGGGAACCGGGCTAATGACCCTCGACGGGGAGGGCGAGATCCGACTCGAGCCGGGACTTGCCGTCTACATCCCGCCGGGTCGCGTCCACGGCCAGCGAAACGACGGCGATGGGACGCTCAGCCTCGTCTGTGCTCTCTCGCCACCCCCGGTCGAGGGCGATCCGCCGCGTTTCGCGGACGAAGTGGCATGACGCCGACGGCGGCAGAGGTCGCTCTCGTCGAGGAGAAAGCACGTCTCTCCCGCGAGGAGACGATCCGGCTCATCCAGATCGCGAAGGTCGGTCATTTCGCGTCCGCGTTCTCGTGCGCCGAGATTCTGGCGTCGCTCTACTACGGCGTGATGCGCCTTCGCCGTGGCGAGCCCGATTGGCCCGATCGAGATCGGTTCCTGTTCGGCAAGGGCCACGCGGCGGCCGCGCTCTATCCGCTACTCGTCGACTGGGGCTTCTTCGACTCGGAGATCCTCGACGGGTACACGCGGATCGGAAACCCGCTTGGAGACCATCCCGACATGAGCCGCGTGCCCGGCATCGACTTCAGCTCCGGCTCGCTCGGGCACGCTCTCTCCGCCGGCGTCGGGATGGCGCTCGGCGGGCGGATCGACGGCCGGGACTTCAGGGTCTTCGTCCTGCTCGGTGACGGTGAACTGAACGAGGGGCAGGTGTGGGAGGCTGCGATGTCGGCCGCGCATCACGGGACGCGGAACCTGATCGCGATCGTCGATCGCAACGAGTACTCGCTTGACGGGAAGGTCGACGAGGTACTCGGCATCGAGCCGGTCGCAGACAAGTTCGCGGCTTTCGGGTGGGAGGTTCATGAGGTGGACGGTCACGACGTACCCTCGCTCCTCGGCATGCTGCGTGATGTTGTCGAGGACGGAACTCGCGAGCGACCGGCGGTGATCATCGCGAGAACGATCAAGGGCAAGGGCGTCTCGTTCATGGAGGCCGAGCTCGGCTGGCATCTCGGCTACCTGGTGCCCGAAGACGAGGCGCGGGCGCTCGCAGAGATTCGGGGGACAGCATGAGCCAGCTCTCCTCCCTGCATGAGGGATCGTGGCACCTGCACACGGTGCTCGAGCAGTCGCCGGGGTTGCGGATGCTCGCAGAGACGCTTGCAGACCTGATCGATGAAGGTCATCCGATCGTTGCCTGCACCGCCGACCTTAAATACTCCAACGGGCTCTTTCGGCTTCAGGACAGGCACCCGGAGCGATTCCTCCAGTTCGGTATTTCCGAGCAGAACATGGTCTCCGCAGCCGCAGGGCTTGCGACAACCGGCCAGCTTCCGTACGTGGCGACGTTCGCCTCGTTCCTCGCACTGCTCTGTTGCGAGCAGATTCGCACCGACGTCGCCTACCCCGGCCTGCCCGTCCGGCTCATCGGCCACCACGCGGGAATCACACTCGGCTTCTACGGAACGTCCCACCACGCCACGGAGGATCTCGCGATCATGCGGTCGCTCGCCGGACTCGCTGTCGTCGCCCCCGCAGACGGGCACGCGCTCGCTGCCGCGCTTCGCGCCACGGTTGACCATCCCGGGCCGATCTACTTCCGGATCGGCCGCGGGCGTGACCCGGAGATCTACGCCGACGGCATCGACTTCCAGCTCGGAAAGGCGATCGTCCACGACTCGGGGACGGATCTGACGCTGATTGCGACCGGCTCGTCCGTGCATCCGTCGCTCGAGGCCGCAGCTCGTCTTCGGGACAAGGGGCTGTCGGTCGGAGTGATCGACCTCCACACGGTGAAGCCTCTCGACGAGGGGGCCGTGCTTGCGGCTGCTGCGACGTCATCTCGGCTGATGACGGTTGAAGAGCACAGCATCCTTGGTGGTCTGGGAGGAGCCGTCGCCGAGGTTCTCGCCACTGCCGGAGCGGCAACGCCACTCCATCGTCACGGGATCCGCGACGTATACGCGGTGATCGGGCCTCCGACGCATCTGTACCGGCACTACCGACTGGACGCCGACGGGATCGTCGCCGAGGCCGAGGAGCTCCTGGCCAGGTGAGAGCGGTCGTGTTTGCCGGTGCCGGTGGGAACGACGTCGTTTCCGTCGAGGACAGGCTGGATCCGATCCCGGGTCCCGAGGAGATCGTCGTCGACGTCCGGTTCGCCGGCCTCAACCCGGCCGACCTGCAGCAGCGTGCCGGGCGCTATCCCGCGCCCCCCGGAAGCCCCGCCGATATTCCCGGCCTCGAGGTCTCGGGACGCGTGCACGCATGCGGCGACCGCGTTACGGCCTGGGCAATCGGGGACCGCGTCTTCGGTCTCGTCGGCGGCGGTGGGCTCGCCGACCGCGTTCTTGTCCATGAACGAGCTGTGGCGCGGGTTCCAGACTCCCTCACCGACGAGCTGGCAGCGGCCGTACCCGAGGCGTTCATCACCGCGCATGACGCCATTCGCACGCAGGCGGGATTGCTCATGGGCGAGACGCTCCTGGTGCACGGCGCAGCCGGGGGGGTCGGCAGTGCGGCAGTGCAGATCGGGCGGATGACCGGCGCATCGGTGATCGCGGTGGTTCGCTCGGAGAACGCGGCGGAGGTCGTTGCGGCGCTGGGAGCCGAGATCATTCGCGAGGACAGGTTCCCGGCGGACGTGCCCAGGCCGGTCGATGTGATCCTGGAACTCGTCGGAGCACCCCATTTCCCGGCCAACCTCGAGATACTTGCCCCGAAGGGGCGCATCGCGATCGTCGGTGTCGGCGGTGGGCAGGAGATCACCCTCTCGCTCCTCATGCTGATGCAGCGCCGCGCGGCGATTCGCGGCACGGTGCTGCGCGCCCGGCCGCTCGAGGAGAAAGGCACCGTGATCCGCGCGTTCGAGCGCGAGGTCGTGCCAGGCCTCGCTAACGGACGCCTTCGCCCGCTCATCGACTCCGTGCACTCGATCGCTTCGGTGACGCAGGCTTTCGATCGGCTCGAGGGGAGCGGGAAGACCGGAAAGGTCCTGCTCGACTTCTCATGACCGGGAGCGACTCAGGGAATGACGACGACCTTGATCGCACCGGAGCGCCCACGGTCGGATGCGGCGTCGAACGCGTCCACAATGCGATTGAGGCCGAATCGGTGTGTGACGCACGGCGCCAGTGCGACCACCCCGGAGGCAGCCAGTTCGACTGCGCGCTCGTAGTCGCTACGCCCGTCGTGACTCCAGACGAACGCGATCGTCAGCTCTTGCTCCATCGCCGAGGCGAGGTCGAGCGGCTGCGCGTCGAAGCTCTCTCCCACGAGGCCTACGGTTCCGCCCGGGGCGACCGCGGCGAGCGCACGACCGAGCAGGTCAGACCCACCGGCTGTTTCGAAAACGATCTCCGCCCCGGTCGGACTGGCGTCGCCCGCGCCGAGGTCGACCGTGGCGTCGGCCCCCAGTGCACGGGCTACCTCGAGTGGCCCCGAACGCGTCCCGACCACGGTGACGTGCCCCGCTCCCGCAGAACGTGCCACCTGAGCGATCGCGAGTCCGATCGCTCCGGCCCCGAGCACGACAACACCCGCGCCCCCCGGAACGCCAACGCGGTTGAGGGCATGGACGGCGACCGCTGTGCAGTCGAGCAGCGCACCCTCCTCGAACGACACGCCGTCCGGAAGCACGAACACGTTCTCCGCAGGGGCGACGCATTGCTCGGCGAACCCACCTGGCCGGGCGACGCCGATGTGCTCGAGCCTCTCGCACAGCGACCAGTTGCCGGCCGTGCACTGCGGGCATTCGTCGCAGGAGATCATCGGCTGGATCGCGACCCGGGCGCCGGGCTGAACGCTCGTCACGCCTGCGCCAACGGACATCACCTCGCCTGCCACCTCGTGCCCTTGAGCTGGACGCGGATACGGGGTTGCGTACAGCTGACGGTCAGCCCGGTACTCGTGGAGATCTCCACCGCACACGCCCGCCGCACGCACGCGCACGACGACCTCGCCTGGCCCGGGCCGTGGGTCGGGAACGTCAATCACCTCGATGTCTCTTGGCCCGCGGAAGATCGACGAATGCATGGAGACTCGTTATAGCGCTCCGAGCACTCGGGATCGACATCGGTCTCACCGGTGTCAGGGCGACGGTCCTCGACGAGGAAGGCGCTCTCCGCGGGAGCGCCCGACAGGCGCTTCGGCCGACACTCGGTCACGGTCGGGCCGAGCTCGATCCGACCGCGATGCTTGCCGCGTCACTCGAAGCGGCCCGTGAGGCGCTCGACGGCGCCGCGTCGGTTGACGTGATAGGCGTTGCCGCGCTCGGACCGGCGCCGATCCTCGTCGACGCCGAGCTCAATCCACTGACTCCCGCACTCCTCTTCTCGCTGGATCGCCGTGCAGAAGCCGAGCGAGCCGAGCTCGGGGTCACACACGACAACGCGATCCCGAAGCTCCAGTACTGGCAGCGAACGGACGAGGCGCTCACTCGCCGGGCAGCCTGGGCACTCGATGCGACAGGCTTTGTTGTCGCACGCCTCACGGGCCGGGCGGTCATGGACCAGATCACGGCTGCCGACTACGCCCAGTCAGGCGCGCAGGCACCCTTCCCGTCACCGTCGCCCGAACCCCCGCTGGCGATCGCGGCTGGCCTCACGGCTGCGATCGCGCGCGAGCTCGGGGTCAAAGAGGGCACCCCCGTGGCAGTGGGGACGTACGACACATATGCCGACATCGGGGCGACCGGCGTCGGTAAGCCAGGTGACGGCTGCCTCATTCTCGGATCGACGCTCATTGTGGGACGCGCAGTCGAGGAGCGCGTTGATTGTCCAGGACTCGAGCTCGGCGCCTACGTCGGCGAGGGGCTTATGCTCGGCGGCTGGACGGCGACTGCCGGTGCCGCACTCGACTGGTTCGAGAGCCGCTTCGATGCTCAGGGCATGGACGTCAGCGGGCTCGACCCTGGCGCCGGGGGGCTCATCGCGCTGCCCTATCTCGCGGGTGAGCGAACACCGCACTGGGATCCCGAGGCCCGCGGCGTTCTCCTGGGAATGACGCTCGAGACGAGCCGGGCTGAGGCCTACCGCGCGATCGTCGACGCGGTCGCGCTATCCGCCCGAGATCACGTTGAGCGGCTCCGGCTCGTCGGGCTCGACGTCCCGCGATGGCGGGTGGGTGGCGGTGGCACCCGCAACGACGCGTGGCTTGCCGCGACGTGCGACGCACTAGGGACGCCACTCGAGGTCGTTGCGCACGCCGGCCACGCGATCGG
>JANOFZ010000427.1:0-7051 GCA_031413935.1 Thermoleophilia bacterium
GAAGATCATGGTGCGGTTCTGGATCGTCGGAGCAATCCTCTGCACGATCGGGTTCGTCCTCTACTACCGCTACTACCTCCGCTTCAAGTTGTAGTGCGCGCAGCCTCGCCCGCGCGGGCTGTGCTCGTGCCGATCGCGGTCGCGATGGCCGTGATGGTGGTTTGGGGAGCAACCCCGATCGTGACGCGGATCGCGCTCGACGACCTCCCGCCGCTCGTGATCGCGTGTCTCCGTACCGTGCTCGCGGGCCTCGTTGCGATCCCGCTGCTCGCACGTGGACACCAGGCGATGCCGGCGAACCGCGGCTCGCGCAAGCTGCTCGTCATCTCTGCCGCAACGGGTTTCGTGATCTTCCCCGTGCTCTACACGATCGGGCAACAGCGGACGTCGGCGCTGCACGGCGTGATGATCCTGGCGGTGCTCCCTGTCTTTACCGGAGCGTACGCGGCGCTCGTGGCGCGTCGGATGCCGCGCCGCGCCTGGCTGATCGGATGCGCCGTGGCGATCTGTGGCGAGGTCGTGCTGATCGGAGGCCGTGGTGCTGCGGCGAACGACGCGACGCTGACCGGTGACCTGCTCGTCCTCGCCGCCGCACTCGTCGTGACCGCAGGATACGTCGCGGGCGCGATGCTGCCGCCGCGCGGTTTCTCCAGCCTGTCTGCGACGTTGTGGGGGGTTCTGCTCGGGAGTTTCCTGCTCGGCCCGCTCGTGGTCGGGGTCTTCGCCGCCGACGGCGTGCCGGAGGCGAGCGCGAAGTCCTGGGCGGCGGTGGTCTTCCTCGCACTTATGACGTCGATCCTCGGGTACTTCGGGTGGTACTGGGCGCTCGACCGTGGCGGAATCCAGCGGATCGCGACGTTTCTATTCCTGCAGCCCGTCTCGGGCTTCATCCTCGCCGCGCTCGTGCTCGGCGAGCACGTCACGGTGCCGATCGCGGTCGGGGGTGCGCTGATCGTGGGCGGGGTCGTGATCGCTCAGCGCGCGTAGCGGCCGTCCCCTACGCTTGCCGGATGCACGGACTTCCCGCGCGCGCTCTCGTCGTCGGCCTCGCGCGTTCGGGTCGTGCTGCGGTATCCGCTCTCCACGCCGAGCGCATCGACGTCGTTGCGTACGACGCTGCGCCGGGCGTGGACGCTTCCGAACTGGACGCAAACGTCCATCTCGGCGAATGGGCCAACGGGCTGCTCGAGGACGTCGACCTCCTCGTCAAGAGCCCCGGCGTCCCGAACGACGCGCCGCCGATCGTTGCTGCTCGATCCCGGGACATCGAGGTCATCTCCGAGATCGAGCTCGGGGCGCGGCTGCTCCCGAACCCGATGCTCGGTGTCACCGGCACGAACGGGAAGACGACGACGACGGCGCTCCTCGGCGCGATGTTCGACGCCGCCGGGATCCCAGCCGAGGTGGCCGGGAACATCGGTCGTCCGTTGACGAGCCTCGTTGGTGCCATCGCCCCGGATGCCTGGATCGTCTGCGAGCTCTCGTCCTTCCAGCTCGAGGACATCGACACGTTGCATCCGCGGATCGCGATTCTGCTCAACCTCGAGCCCGACCATCTCGACCGGCACGGCAGCTTCGAGGCGTATAGCGACGCAAAGCTGCGCATCTTCGAGAACCAGGGCGCCGAGGATGTCGCGATCGTTCCCCGCGGCTTCGGTTCGCTGTCGGGGGCTGCGCGACGGATCGAGTTCGATGCTGGAGATCCACTGCCGGTCGAGCCGCTCATCCCCGGCGCGCACAACCGCGAGAACGCCGCTGCGGCCGTTGCTGCTGCGCGCTCTGCGGGTATCCCAAACGACGCGATCGCCGAAGCGCTACGCACGTTCCCCGGCGTCGAGCACCGGATCGAGCAGATCGCGACGATCGCAGGTGTCCGCTATGTGAACGACTCGAAGGCGACGAACGTCGCTGCGGCGTTGCGGGCGCTGGCATCGTTCCCCGGCGCCCGCAAGCTCGTGATCCTCGGTGGGCGCGGCAAGGCAGAGCCGTATGCGCGGCTCGCGGAGGCGTTTGCGCCGGGCGATCAGGCGTATCTCATCGGTGAGGCGACGGAGGCGCTGGCCGGTGCGCTCGAGGCTGCCGACGTTGATTTCGAGCGCAGCGGAGACCTCTCGTCGGCCATGGCGGCAGCCTCCGGGGAGGCGCGGGAAGGTGACGTCGTCCTTCTCTCACCTGCCTGCGCGAGCTTCGACCAGTTCACGAGCTACGAGCAGCGTGGGGAGGAGTTCAGGAAGCTGGTGCAGAAGCTCACGGGGTGATACAGAAGACGGTGAAGTCCCGGTCCGAAGGACACCTCGAGCAACGCCTCCTCGTTCTCGTCACCCTCGGCCTCGTCGCGTTCGGGCTCGTGATGGTGTTCAGTGCAACATCGGCGTCTGCTGCCCTCGGCGCGGGCGACCCGATGACGTTCCTTTTCAAGCAGGGCGCATACGCAGTCGCCGGACTACTCCTGCTCGCGACTGCCTCGAAGTTCGACTACCACCGTCTGCGCGCGATCGCGCCTCTGCTGCTCGTCGCTGCGCTCGTCCTTTGCATCGCCGTTATCGCCATCGCACCGCCGATCAACGGCGCCCGGCGCTGGTTCCTCGTCGGGCCGATCAGCGTCCAGCCGTCCGAGCTCGCGAAGCTCGCCGTCTGCATCTGGGCCTGCGCGCTCCTCGCACGGCGCCCGACACCGCGGACGGTGGGCGAGCTGATGAAGCCGCTCGGCATCGTCGTAGGTCTCTTCTCCGTTCTCATTCTGCTGCAGCCCGACCTCGGGACGACGATCACGCTCAGCGTCATGGTCGCCGGCATCCTCGTGGTTTCCGAGGTTCCGCTGCGGCTCCTTGCGCTCGTCGGGTCGATCGCTCTCGCGCTCGGGGCCGTTGCGATCTACGCTGCGCCCTACCGCCGCGAGCGCTTCCTCAGCTTCCTCGACCCGTGGCAGGATCCCCAGGGAGCCGGGTTCCAGACCGTGCAGGCGATCATCGGGATGGGCTCCGGTGGCATCACGGGCGAGGGGCTCGGGCACGGCGTCTCGAAGGTCTTCTATCTCCCCGAAGCGCACACAGACATGATCTTCGCCATTGTCGGAGAGGAGCTCGGCCTGATTGGCTCGACCGCCGTGATCGTCGCGTTCGGGGTGTTTGCGTGGGCCGGCTTCCGGGTCGCGTTGCATTGCCGCGATCCGTTCGGCAAGAGGCTTGCCGCGGGCCTGACGACGCTCATCTGTGGACAGGCCGCAATCAACCTCTGCGCCGTCCTCGGAATCGCGCCCTTGACCGGAATTCCGCTCCCATTCGTCTCGTATGGAGGCTCCTCGCTCATCGTGCTGCTCGCTGCCGTCGGAGTTCTCCTTAACATCGCTGTGAATGACAGAGTCGTCGAAGCTCGTAGTCGTGATCGCAGCGGGAGGAACCGCAGGTCACATCAGGCCCGCTCTCGCAGTCGGGGAAGCGCTGCGCGCGCGCGGAGCGACCGTGACGTTCGCCGGGAGTCCCGACCGCGTCGAGTCGCGGCTGGTTCCTGAAGCCGGCTTCGAGTTCGACCCGTTCGCGATCAGCGGCTTCCCACGGAGGCCGTCCGTCGCGCTACTCGAGGCGCTCTGGCGAGCCGCCAAGGCGCCGTTCGCGTGTAGGGCGATCCTGAAGCGCAGGCGCCCCGACGTCGTCCTCGGTGGAGGCGGGTACGTCGCCGGGCCGATGGTGCTCGCGGCGCGGCTCTCGCGGATCCCTGCGGCGCTCACCGAGGCAGACGCGCACCTCGGTCTCGCGAACCGGCTGGCAGCGCCGTTTGCCTCCCGTCTCTTTCTTGCCTACGAGATTCCGGGGCGTGCGGGCAAGAAGGTCGAGGTCGTCGGACGGCCCGTGCCGATGGCCCATCTCGGCGCGAGCCGTGAGGACGCCAGGGTGCGTCTCGGTCTCGGGGCCGATGAGCCCGTCGTCGCCGTGTTTGGCGCGCTCGCGGGAGCCACATCGCTGAACGAGATGGCGGTCGCCGCCTGGGGGGATCAAGGTCCTGCCGTCGTCCACGTCTCGGGCGAGCGAGACTTTCCAGCGCTGCAGCAGCGCGTGCACCGCCCGGAGTACATCCTGATGTCGCAGACCGATCACTTCGGCGATGTCCTCGCGGCGGCGGACGTCGCAGTGTCACGCGCGGGCGGGACGGTCTGGGAGCTCGCCGCGGCCGGAACTCCCTCGATTCTCGTCCCGTATCCCCATGCCACGGCGGATCACCAGACACTCAATGCCCGGCACTTCGAGCGCGGGGGCGGGGCGATCGTCGTGCCGAACGTGGAGATCGAGTCCGTGCCTGCGCTCGTTGCCGAGCTGCTCGCGGATCCTGAACGGCTCTCGCGCATGAGGATTGCCATGCTCTCGATGGCCCGGGTCGACGCCGCAGACAGGATCGCCGAGGGGTTGATCGCGCTTGCCGCCCACTGACGAGAACAGTGTGTTGAATCAACACAAAGGACTCGCTGGGCGGCGCCTCTACTTCGTCGGCATCGGCGGGTCGGGGATCTCGGCGTACGCGAACATGGCACATGCTCTCGGCGCAGAGGTGCGTGGCTGGGATCTGCGCGACACGATCTTCATGGGCTCGCTCGAGGGCATCGACGTCGACCTGGGCGGTGAGCCGACGCCGCCGGAGGGGTGGGAGGTCGTCGTCTCGACTGCTCACCGGCACCGCATCGAGGGAACGCCACGTGCGGCGTTCCTCGCGGAGCTCGTAGCCGCGCAACCGTCGATCGTCGTCGGCGGCGCTCACGGCAAGACGACGACCGCAGCGATGATCGCCTTCGTCCTGAAGGAGGCCGGCCGCGATCCCGCCTGGATCATCGGCGGGCTCGTTCCACAACTCGGCGGGAACGCCGGCACGGGTGCCGGCTGGCTTGTCGTCGAGGGCGACGAGTCCGACCGCTCGATCGGCTCCCTGGCGCCACAGATCGCTGTCGTCACGAACATCGAGCTCGACCATCACGCGTCCTACGCCTCCGAGGCGGAGCTCGTCGAGTTCTTCGAGCGCTGGCTCGACGGCATCCCACACGTTGTCCGCAGCTGGGATCTGGGGCCTGTTGAGCTCGAGCTCGCTGTTCCTGGCTCCCACAACCGCCAGAACGCGGCCGCCGCACTTGCCGCGCTTGAGCTGGCCGGGGTAGCTCGCGCGGATGCCGAGGCGGCGATCGTTCGCTTCACCGGCGTCGGCCGGCGGTTCGAGCTCGTCGGTGCGCACGGCGGCGTCAGGGTGTACGACGACTACGGGCACAACCCGACCGAGCTCGAGGTGACGCTCCGGACGGCACGTTCGTTGACGAGCGGCCGCGTGATCGCGGTCTACCAGCCTCACGTCGTCGAGCGCACCCGACAGCTCCATGCCGAGCTCGGTGCCGCGCTCGGGCTCGCGGACGTAGCGATCGTGACCGACATCATCGGCGCGCGTGATGCGCCCCGGGAGGGCGTCACCGGAAAGCTCGTCGTCGATTCCCTGCCGCTCCACATCCGCGCCGGCTGGGCGCCGACTGCCGAAGATGCCGCATCGCTCGCCCTCGCCTGGGTGCGCCCGGGCGATCTTGTGATCACCTTCGGCGTGGGGGAGCCGTGGAGGATCGCGCGCGCGATCGTGGACGGTTTGGGGCCGTGACCGCGGCGTCACCTTTCCGCGAGGATGTGCTCCTCTCCCGTCTGACGACGATCGGCACGGGTGGCCCCGCGCTTGCGTACGCGGAGCCAGGGAATCTGGCGGAGCTCGAACAGACGTTGGCCGCGGCGCGAGACCGCGGCCTCGAGGTTGCGACCGTTGGCCTCGGCTCGAACGTGCTCGCCGCAGACGCCGGAGTCGATCGGCTGTTGCTGCGCCTGACCGGTGAGCTCGCGTCGGCCCGAGCCGAGGGAACGACGCTCGTCGCCGGGGGCGGTGCGTCCAACGCCGTTTGTCTCCATCGCGCCCGAGACGCAGGACTCGGGGGCTTCGAGTTCGCCTGCGCGATCCCCGGGACGGCCGGAGGCGGCGTCTGGATGAATGCAGGCGCCTACGGCAGCGACTGGAGCGCGATTCTCGTGCGCGCGCTCGTGGCAACGAGCGGGGGAACCGGTTGGCTGACGCCCGACGAGCTCGGCTTCTCGTATCGCCACTCGAACCTCGAGCACGGTCACGTCGTCGCTGCGGTCGAGTACCAGCTTTTCGACCGTGACCCGCTCGAGATCCGTGCCGAGGTCAAGGATCTCGTTGCGCGCCGAAAGGAAACGCAGCCGACAACGAAGCGGACGTTCGGCTCCGTCTTCAAGAATCCCGACGGGGAGATCGGCGCGGGGATGATGCTCGAGCTGTGCGGCCTCAAGGGGTATCGACACGGCGGCGCCCTGATCTCACCGATGCACGCGAACTTCATCGAGAATGCCGGAGGTGCGACGACCGCCGACTGCCTCGCGTTGATGGCGGAGGCGCGGCGGCGGGTGCATGCAGAATACGGCGTTGCGCTCGAGCACGAGGTCGTCTTCCTCGGCGATCTGACGTAGGAGCCTGCCCTCGCGCGGCGAAAGCGGTCCTGTGGCCGATGGGGGATCAAACCAGCGTGGATCGCGCTCACGTGCGCGCCCTCGGGCCGTCGCTGCTGCCGCTCCGCGGAGGCTTGCGCCCGACCGGGTGGACATGGTTCGCTTCATCCCGACGGGCCGCTCACTCGCAACGGCGCTCCTGATCGTCGTCGGCGCCGGACTTGCCTGGTTCGTCGCGCGGGAGACACCCGTGTTCTCCGTGAAGGCGATCGAGGTTGCCGGCGCCCCGGCGGGAGTGAGCGCGCAGGTAAGGCGATCGCTCCGTGCGACCGAGGGCACGAATCTCCTGAAGTTCGACATCGGTGCTTCGCGGCAGATGGTGCAGGCCCTGCCGACCGTCGCGAGTGTCCACTTCGACCGGGCCTTCCCGCACACTCTCCGCGTCGTCGTTGTTCCCGAGCATGCGGTGGCGGTCGTGCGTCAGGGATCGAGCTCGTACCTCGTGGCCGAGAGCGGGCGCGTGATGGCGACGGCCGAACGTCGTGACCGACCTGCGCTCGCGCGGATCTGGATCA
>JANOFZ010000428.1:0-13308 GCA_031413935.1 Thermoleophilia bacterium
GGCCGTCGGCCCGGCGTGCGGTGCTCTACCTGGCCCTGTTCCCGATGGCGTTCTTCCTCGGCGCCGTCTACAGCGAGTCGCTCTACCTGCTCCTCGCTCTTGCTGCATTCCTCCTTGCTGAAAGGGGGCGGTTCCTTCCCGCGGGCCTCGTCTGCGGTCTCGCGATCCTGACCCGGGTGGCCGGCATAGCCCTCCTGCCCGCGCTCGCGATCATCGCCTGGCGCTCGGGACAACGGCGTCGGGCACTCCTCTCGCTCGCGGCCGCACCGCTCGTCGCCTCGATCCATCTGCTCGTCGTTCACGACGCGCGCGGCAGCCTCGATGACCTGTTCGGCGCCCAGGCGTTGTGGCAACGACATCTCTCACCTGCCGGGCCGCTCGGTGGCATCTGGCACGGCCTCGGGAAGGCCTGGACGACCGCCCTCGAGTTGGGCGACAGTGGTGGGCCCGATCTCCTCTGGCCGAGCGAGCTTCTGAACGCAGGGTTCCTGATCCTGTTCATCGCGCTCACTGTGGTCGCCTGGCGGCGCGTCGGCGCGCCCTACGGCCTCTTCGCTGCGCTCAGCCTCGCTCTTCCGCTCAGCTTCCCCGCGACACCCTCACCGCTCCTCTCGCTGCCACGCTTCGGGCTCGTCATCTTCCCTTTCTTCCTTGCACTCGGCGTTCTCGGTGCGCGCACGCGTGTCAACGTCACGATCATCGGGGTCAGCTCGGTGCTCCTCGTTCTCGCAACGGTCGAGTGGGTGCGTTGGGGATGGATCGGGTGACCGCGCGCGCCGCGGTGCTCGTCGCTGCAGCTCTTGTGGTGGCTGCTGTGGGCGTTGTCTGGGCTCTCTCGCGTTCCGATCAGGTCGTCGAGTCGGTCGTGGGATCGACTCTCGTCGGAACGTGGATCGATCCGGATGGAGACGGCGTCCTCGAGCGCGGCCCCGGCGAACCCCTCGTCCCCCGCGACGATCTCGCGCCGGTCACCGAGCCGTCGCGTGAGCTCGCGACCTTCGCCCAGATCACCGACGCACACGTCGTCGACGAAGAGTCGCCGGCCCGGCTCGAGCCGCTCGATCGCTTCGGGCCGCCGTTCACCTCGGCGTTCCGGCCCCACGAGACGCTGACTGCGCAGGTGTTGACGGCCACCGTGCGGGTCCTCAACCGACTCGACCTGCAGGCAGTTGTCGTGACCGGTGACCTGATCGACAACGCGCAGAGCAACGAACTCGAGACGGCGGTCGACGTCCTCAACGGCGGTCGGGTCGATCCGGCGAGTGGGGCGCGCGCCTACGAGGGCGTGCAAGATGCGGCGAACCCCGACCCCGTCTACTACCGACCCGACGTTGATCCACCGCGGAGTCCCGGCCTGCTCGCCTCCGCGCAGCGTCGGTTCGTCTCGCCAGGTCTGCGCGCTCCCTGGTTTCCACTCCTCGGGAATCACGACGTGCTCGTGCAAGGGAACGTCGCGCCGAGTGGGCGGACACGCGCGATCGCCGTGGGTTCCCGGAAGCTTTCGGGCCTCGACGATGAGTTCGTCGATGCCGCACGGATTGCCGAGCTCCGGCCGCGGAACGTCGAGGCAGTCCTGGCTCAGGGGATCCCAGGCCCATCCGTTCGTGTCACCCCGGATCCGCGACGTCGTGAGCTCGGTGCGGGTGCCGTCGTGGATCGTCTCCGTCGGGCCAGTGGCCGCCGGGGCAACGGGATGTTGCTGGACTACAGCTTCGAGATCGCTCCCGGAGTTCGCGGCGTCGCCCTCGACACGATCCGGCGCGAGAGCGGCGCGTCGGGGATCGTCCGGCCGGAGCAGGTGCTGTGGCTTCGTAGGGCACTCTTCGCGGCTGGCGACGACCACGTCATCGTCTTCTCTCACTCACCGCTCACGACAGCCGAGGGTGGAGACGAGGTGCTGGCGCTCCTCGATGCCGATCCGAACGTTGTGGCCGTCGTCTCGGGCGACACGCATCGCAATCGGATCACGCCGCGCCCGACGGCCCGTGGAGGCTACTGGCTGATCAGCACCTCATCGCTCGTCGACTACCCACAGCAGGCACGCGTGTTTCGGCTGGGGGAGGCAGCCGACGGCCGCCTCGTGATCGACACGTGGATGATCGACCACGCGAGCTCGCCGCTCGCGGACGCGTCGCTTGCGCTCTCGTTCCTCGATTACCAGGGGGGGCGGGCAAAGGGGTTCTCCGGTCGACCCGAGGATCGAAACGCCCGACTGGCGCTCCCTACTCCTCGGTGAGGTCGACGACGACGGGTCGTGATGTGGCGGCCCGGCCGAGAAGCAGCGCGACGACGGTCGCGCCGAGCGCGAGTGACGCAGCAGTGGCGGCTATCTCGATCGGTCCTGCCGTCAGCGGCAGGCTGATGTACGAGGCGGCGAGCGAGGCAACCATCGGGCCGAGCGCGAAACGCTCGACGACGATCCCGAGAGGGAGTGCGAGCGCCCCGATCGTTGCAGCAGCGCCGGCGAAGATGAGCACGATCTGGACTCTGCTTGCTCCGAACGACCGCACGACCGCGAGTGATCGCCTGCGCTCGTGCGCGGTGAGTGCGAGCACTTGCGCAACCGCGTAGAGGCACACGGCACCGCTGACGATGGCGATGCTCCGGAGGAGAGCGATCACGACGTCGAGGAAGCCGCTGCTGCGAGCGGCGAAACCCTGCACGCTCTGCCCGGCGATGCCGCCGCTGTCGAGGGAGACGATTCCGCGCTCTCGGAGCGCCTCTCGGACATCGTCGACGGTAGAGCCGGGAGCGACGCGCACCGCAACCGTCGAGGATGAAGAGGGATCAGCGGCAAGCAGGCGCTTCGGATTGACGTACGCGATTCGCCCCTGATCCTGGAATGCTCGCACGATGCCGACGACCTTGAAGCGAATCTCAGCGCCTGACGGGAGTTGCGCGGCGAGCGTGCCACCGATCTGGAGGCCGAGCGCCGTTGCGAGCCCGAGCCCGACCTCTGCTTCGTTGTCGTTGCGAAGGTGGCGGCCGCGGTCGAGGACAGGATCCTCGTACTGCGTGTGATCTGCGGCGAATGAGATGATCCTGAACGGCTCGCCGAGCCGGAACGAGTCGGCGGCGAGCACCTCGAACCGCGTCGCTGCCGCTTCGACGCCTTTCGTCGCGCGAGCCGCTTCGTCAAGACCCGGTGCCACGAACGGCAGCGTCAGCTGGTACCGCGTCCCGAGTGCCTGCGGCCGTTGGTCGAGACTCCGTAGCACCGAGGCGATCGAGAGAATAAGGAGGATGAGGGCCGCGGCGAGGCCGAGGACGATCACGGCGCCCAGCGTGCGAACCGGGCGGGCCGCGACGAGGCGGACACCGAGGCCGGCTGGGCCGGCGGGCAGGGGAAGCGTCCGCGCGACACCCACGACATCTCCGCCACCCATCGTCTCGACGGCCGGACGTCGCGCCGCGCGCCAGGCGGGCAACGCGCTGAAGCCGGCAACGATGACGACGAGGGCGACGAAGGATCCGATCAGAAGGGGCGCGAGCGCGAGGCCGGGCCCGAGCTGGTTCAGCGAAGCCAGCAGGCGATCAGTCGGGCCGGCGACGAGGAACCATCCGAGCGCGATGCCCAGGGCGCCTGCCGGAGCTGCGATCAGCGCGCCCTCCACCGCAGCTGCGGTCGTGACCTGTCCGGTTGACATCCCGAGCGCGCGCATCACACCGATGCCTTGCACCCGCCGCTCGACCTCGGCTGCTGACGCGGCTGCAAGCATCGTCCCCGCGACCACGAGCGAAATCACCGAGAAGGCGACAAGGAGAGCGATCACGAGCCCCGCCGCCTGTCCGATCAGAAGCCGGAGCGAGACTCGCGTCCCGAAGCGGAGGCGGTCGACGCCGACGCCTGCGGCTCGCGCCTGCGAGAGCGTGACGTCGACGCGATCGGGATTGGCGAGCCAGATCAAAGCGGTATCGACGGTTCCCGGAACCGCTGCAATGAGCGGCGCGACGTCCCGATAGTCGACGTAGAAGATCGGGCTCGAGGCGAGCGGATACGCCACGCTGTCGGGGGAGACGGCAACACCGACGATCCGGAGGCGTTGCCCACCGAACGGGACGTTGAGAGCCCGCGCGAACATGTCATCGCCTGGATGGAGGTTCCAGGCGCGTGCGAGGCCGGCTTCGATCACGGCTTCACCTTCCCGCGTGATGTCGCGTCCCTCGACGATTGCGTACCCGCGGCGGTCGCCCTCCTGAATACCAACAGCGGTAGCCCGCTCGGTCGTTTTGCCACCCGCCGCGATGAAGATCACGGCGCGGTCGAGACGAAACGAGACATCGACGACGTTCGGCAGCGAACGTGCCACTCGTTCGACGTCGGCACGCTGCGTGGGCGCGAAAGTGGCGGCGATGTCGGGCAGGTCGGCGCGATCCGCCGTTCGCTCGAAGCCAGTGCCGAGTGCGTACGAAACGGTGACCGCAGCCCCGAGCATGGCTCCCGCCGCCGTGATCCCGAGCACGGCAAGCACCGCCCGCGTGCGACGAACACGAAGGCGCGCCAGCGCGTATCGGAGGGCGGCGGTCACTCGACAAGCCGTCCGCCGCTGAGGCGGAGAACGCGATCGGCGATCTCGATCGCATCGTCCTGATGTGTGACGAGCAGGACGGCCTTCCCGGCAGCCGCGGCCCGCCGGAGCAGCGTGAGAACCTCGGTGCCTGACTCCAGATCCAGATTGCCGGTGGGCTCGTCGGCGAGAAGAAGCACAGGGTCGTTGACGAGCGCGCGCGCGACGGCAAGTCGCTGTTGCTCGCCGCCCGAGAGCACGGTTGGCAGGCGCCCGGCGACCTCGGTGAGACCGAGCTCGGCCACAAGCTCTTTGCCGCGTGCGAGCGCTTCGGGATCACCCCCGAGTCGGGCGGGAAGGAGAACGTTCTCCATCCCCGTCAGCTCGGGTAGGAGATGAAAGAACTGGAAGACGAAGCCGATCTGTGAGCGGCGAACGCGCGTCAACTCTCGCTCCGTTGCCGTGTCGATTCGCATACCTCCGAGCTCGATCGAGCCAGAATCGGGTCGATCGAGAGCACCGAGGAGATGCAGCAGGGTCGACTTTCCGGAGCCGGAGCGCCCGACGATCGCGACGACCTCTCCCGCCTGGAGCTCGAGGTCGACGCCGTCAAGAACTCGCCGCGCAGCCCGGCCGACACCGTGCGTCTTGACGAGATGCGAGGCGCGAACGATCGACACGTGCTCATCCTGCCTGTCGGATTGAGTGCTGGTTTTTACGGGGTCACTCGAGCCGGAGACGTAGCGCCTTGCAGACCGCCGGCCAGTCGTCGTCCACGATGCTGTACCAGGCGGAGTCCCGGTTCTCACCATCGCGCACGAGCATGTGCTTGCGATGGATTCCCTCGAACACTGCAGGCAGCGAGGCGAGAGCAGGATTCGCACGCTCGTTGAGCGCATCGGTCTTGAACTCGACGCGGCGACAGCCGAGGACGTCGAACGCGTGCTCGAGCTGGAGGAGCTTTGCCTCGGTGTTTGCACCCGTGCCCCAGGCCGCCGCCGAGATCCACGTCCACCCGATCTCGAGACTCCGGTGCTCCGGGCGCAGAGAGAGGTAGCGCGTCGAGCCGATCGCCGCGCCCGTCTCCTGCGACACCGTCGCGAAGGCGAGCTCGAGCCCAGCGGCCGTGCGCTCGAGCGCGGTGGTCATCCACTCCTCCCACTGTTGCTGCGTTTGCGGCTGCACGATGGGAAGCCAGCGCCAGACCCGCGGATCCCGAGACGCCTCGAAGAGATCCGCGGTATGGCGCAACTCTAGCGGCTCGAGCCGCACGATCGTACCCGCGAGGGTCGGTGTCGTCCACTGCTCCATACGTGCGGCACAGTACACTTGGGACATGCCGATCTACGAATACGCGTGCATGGAGTGCGAGGATCATTTCGACGAGCTCGTCCGCACTGACGAGCAGGTGATCACGTGCCCTGCGTGCGGTGCGAACAACGTGCTGAAGCAGATCTCCGCGTTCGCCGTGCACGGCGCCTCCGCCAAGCCCTCGTTCGGTGGCGGCGCAGGTGGTGGCTGCTGCGGCGGCGGCTGCGGCTGCAGCTAGGGCCGCGGTGGAAGAGCATACCGCTCCCAATCCGTAGGGGCTATGCGAGCCGAGCCTCGGCGAGGCGTAGCGTCGCCCGCGTCTACTGCCCGCATCGCCCTCCTCCCCGACAACGCTCCCAAACCGTAGGGGGTACGGCGCAGCGTCGCCCCGCGACGGAGAGCGTCGCCTGTCGCGTCGCGGCGGAGACCCATCCGGGTGACGGCCTAGACTGGCCCTAGAATGGATTCTGCTGCTCGTGCCGAGGCTCTCGCCGTCTACGCCGTCGAAACGGCCGGCTGCGTGCGGTGTCCGCTGTCGGAGACCCGCAGTCGTGTCGTCTTCGGCTCCGGCCATCCCGACGCCGACCTGATGCTCGTCGGCGAGGCGCCAGGGTTCCAGGAAGACCAGGGCGGAGCGCCGTTTTCGGGGCAAGCAGGGGAGTTGCTCGAACGATTACTCGCGGGCATCGGGCTCCAGCGCGACGACGTCTACGTCGCCAACGTTCTCAAGTGCCGGCCGCCGCAGAATCGCGATCCGCTCGAGTCGGAGATCGCCTCCTGCGAGCCACATCTCTTTCGCCAGGTCGAGCTCGTGCGGCCTCGTGTCGTCGCGACGCTCGGTAACTTCGCTACGAAGCTTCTCTCGGGGCGTCCGTCCGGGATCACTCGCGTCCACGGGCAGGAGCATGAGGTGGCCGTTGGCGGTACGACCGTCGTTCTCTTCCCGCTCTACCATCCCGCTGCCGCGCTCTACACCCCCTCGATGTTGCAGGCACTCGAGGACGATTTCTCGCGGTTGCCGGCTCTCCTCGAACGGGAGTCGCAGCTGCGACCTCTGCCAGTCCCGCCCCGTGTCGTCCCGGTCGAGGAGCTGGCGCTTTCCGTCGAAGACGAGACCCTTGCCGTCGGAGCGACCCAGCTCGGGCTCTTCTGACCGGTGATCGAGCGGACGACTCGATCGGCGGCCGAGACAGAGGCATTCGGGGCCATGCTGGCGGGCCTACTCTCGCCGGGCGACATCGTCCTCCTGCGCGGCGACCTTGGCGCCGGCAAGACGACGCTCGTGCGTGGTGCGTGTCGCTCACTCGGGATCGACGAACCGGTGACGAGCCCGACGTTCACGATCGGCCACCTCTACCACGGGAGGGCGGTGGTCGCCCATCTCGACCTCTACCGGTTCAACGGGCTGAGCCACGCGGAGTGGGGGGATGTCGAGCCGTACTTCGACGGTACGATCGTGTTTGTCGAATGGCCGGAAGCAGGACATGGAGCTCTCCCACCGGCCGCCATCTCCCTCTTGCTGGAGCATGTCGGCCCCGACGAGCGACGCATCTCGGCGAACGCGGCGACGGGAGCGCTGCTCGAGGAGATTGCCCGTGCTGATCCTGGCGTTCGATACCGCGACTGACCTCGCCACGAGCGCGCTCGTCGCGGACGGCGTCGTGCTGGACGAGCGGGTGTCCGGTTCGCGACTGCTGCTCGCCGATGTGGATGAACTGCTCCGCGAGGCAGATCTCGTCGCGGCCGACCTGACGGGGATCGTCGTTGGCACAGGCCCGGGGAGTTTCACGGGGATGCGCATCGGGCTCTCGGTCGCGCGTGGCCTCGGACTGGCTCTCGGGATCAGGGTCGCGGGGGTCTCGACGCTCGACGCTCTCGCTGCGGGCGACGCGAGATCTTTCCCGGTGATCGACGCGCGCCGGGGTGAGGTGTTCGTCCCCGGCCCGGCAGCCGTCCGTCCCGAGGATCTCGTGCCTCCGCCGGGCACTCTTTGCGTGGGGAGCGGCGCGCGGCGGTATCGCGATCTGCTCGTTGCCCGGGGTGCCGACGTCCCCGCAGAAGACTCTCGCCTCCACATCCCGCACGCCGCGTTGCACGTCTCGCTAGCAAGGGATTTCGGCCCGGCAGACCTGGTCGAGCCGGTGTACGTCCGACCTCCCGACGCCGAAAGGTGGGTCGCGTGAATATCTCGATCCGACGCCTCGAGCTGACCGACCTCGATGCGATCGAGAAGATCGAACGGGCGTCGTATCCCACGCCCTGGTCTCGATCGATGTTCGTCAGCGAGCTCGCCAAGCCCAGCTCGCTCTCGATCGCAGCCGTTGCCGACGACGGCCCGCTTGCCGGCTATCTCATTCTCTCGCGGTACGTCGACGCCTGGCACGTGATGAACGTCGCGGTGGCCGAGTTGTATCGTCGGAACGGGATTGCCTCGACGATGCTCAGGAGCCTGTTCGACGTGACACGCGATGATGCCGAGCGCGGCTACACCCTGGAGGTACGCGTTTCGAATCTGGCGGCGATCAGCCTGTACGAGCAGTTCGGATTCGTGTCGCGTGGCGTCCGACGTGGTTACTATACTGACAACAGAGAAAATGCGTTGATCATGTGGAAGGACCCCGAGGGACAGGAATCGAACGCGATGACCGAGCCAGAGCAAACGGAGCCAGAGCAATGAGCGGAGCGCATTCGTGATCCTCGGAATCGAGACCTCCTGTGACGAGACCGCGGCGGCCGTGATCACGCCTGATGGCCAGGTGCTGTCGTCGATCATCGCCTCGCAGGGTGAGTTCCACGCACGCTACGGCGGTGTCGTCCCGGAGATCGCGTCACGACGGCACCTGGAGCAGGTCGGTCCGGTAATCCGCGAAGCACTCTTTGCGTCCGGGGTCGGGTTCGACGGCATCGCGCGGATCGGAGTGACGCAAGGGCCGGGACTCGTCGGCGCCCTCCTCGTCGGGCTGTCGGCGGCCAAGGCGATTGCGTGGGCGCGTGGCCTCCCGCTCGTCCCCGTCAACCACCTCCAGGGCCACGTTGCCTCGCTCTATCTCGGCGACGAGCCGCTCGAGCCGCCCTTCGCCTGCCTGCTCGCGACGGGCGGCCACACGCAGGTGCTTGCGGTGCGTGAACCCGGCTCGTTCGAGCGCCTCGGGACAACGCTCGACGACGCAGCCGGCGAGGCGTTCGACAAGGGTGCGCGCCTCCTCGGGCTGCCCTACCCGGGCGGCGCCGAGATCGACGCTCTCGCGCAGCATGGAGATCCACTGGCCTTCTCCTTCCCGGTGGCGAACGTTCCCGGCTTCGACTTCTCGTTCTCGGGCCTGAAGACGTCGCTCCTGTACACGGTACGCGACCTCGGAGAGGCTGCTGTGGCCGAGCGGCGCGCCGATCTGGCTGCGTCGTATCAGCGTGCGATTGTCCTCGCGCTCACCCGGCGCCTTCACCAGGTTGCCGAGGCTGAGGGGCTGTCTCGACTCGCCGTTGTCGGCGGAGTCGCCGCGAACTCGGAGCTTCGCGCCGCGCTCCCCGAGGCGGTCGTCGCTCCGCTCTCGTTCTGCACCGACAACGCTGCCATGATTGCGTCGGCGGCACGGTACGCCGAACCTCTGTCGCCCGCCGAAGCACTCGTCGTGGATGCGTATGCGTCGGCTCGGTAACCGCATCCACCTTCCGGCCGGGGTCGCGTTGCTCGCGACCGCGCTCGTCCTCCTCGGAGGGGGCGCAGCTGCCGCCGCTGATGAGCCTGCAACCGGTGCCGCCGGGTGGGAGAGCCTTCTCGGGAGCAGGCCGTCTCCGCAGCTCGGCAACCGCTGGATCGTCGTCCTCGACGAGCCCTCACTCGCGACACGCGTTGCGGCGGCAGGCGGTGTCGCGACCGAGGAGCAGGAGAAGGGGTGGACGCGGAGCGCGCGGGAGGCGCAGCAGGAGGTGATCGGGCAGCTCGCCCTGAAGGGCGTGCCGATCGAGCCGGAGCATTCCTACTACCGCACGTTCAACGGCTTTGCCGCCCCGTTCGACGCGCGCGCTCTCGCGATCGTCGTCAAGAGCCCCGATGTCCGCGGCGTCTATGCCGTCCGCGCCGCGATTCCAGCCGCCGTCGACCCGAAGGTCGTCGACGAGCTGCTCTCGAGCGGCGGCGAACGACGGGCCGACGTCCAGCTCCCGGGCTTCTCGGGGGCCGGTGTCACCGTAGCGCTCCTCGACACGGGTGTCGATCGTGTGCACCCGTACATCCGGCGTGCGCTGCTGCCGGGTCTCGACGTTCTCGACCCGGGTGGCGACGCGAGCGCCCGTCAGAACCCCACCGCTCCAGGACGACCGGAGCGTCATGGAACGGAGATGGCGGGGCTGGTCGTCGGCTCGGACGGGCCGGCCGGGCTCGAGGGAACAGCCCCGGGCGCCTCGCTGCTCCCGATTCGCGTCGCTGGCTGGCAGCCAGATGCGTCGGGCGGCGTGGCCGTCTACGGGCGCACCGACCAGGTTCTCGCCGGCCTCGAGCTCGCCGTCGACCCGAACGAGGACGGGGATGCACACGACGCAGTGCGGGTCGCACTCATCGGCGTCGCGGAGCCGTTCGCGGCGTTTGCCGACGGCCCGCTGGCCGAGGCCGCGGCCGGAGCGACGGCGCTCGACACGCTCGTCGTCGCTCCTGCCGGGAATGACGGGCCGGCAGGGCCGGCCTACGGCAGCATCGGAGGTCCGGGCGGTGCCCCGGCCGTACTCACGGCCGGAGCGCTCGACACGAGACGACGCAGCCCGACGGGTCATGTCCTGCTGCTCGCGGGGTTGATGACCCTCGTCTCCGGCAACCAACCGCTTGGCGGCGTGGTCGCGCCCGGACTCTCGATCTCGGCTCCTGTTGTGGCACTGCCGCGCTCCGTCCAGGCGGTGGTCGGTGCGGCGGGGGGGTTCAGCAGGCTCTTCGACGGCAACGGGTACAGCCGCGTTGGTGGTGCCGCCGTGCTCCTGCCGCGAGGGACGTCCTCGCCCGAAGCCGTGCGGGAGGTTGTCGCGGCGGGCGCAACGGCTGTCCTCGTCGACGGAGCGCTTCCCGCTGGGTCGCTCGGCACGGACGGGCCGGTGGAGGTTCCTATCCTCGGGCTCTCCGTCGAAACCGCCAAAGCTGTTCGTACCGCACTGCGGCAACGCGTCCCCGTCAGCTTCTCCGTTGGCGCGGCCTCGTTCAACGGCAATCCCGACCGGGGGGGTCCTGCGCCCTTCTCCTCCGAAGGACTGGCATTCAACGGGGCGCAGAAGCCCGAGGTCAATGCCGCAGGCATCGGGCTCGCGACGGCCGACCCCGGCCGCGACGAAGACGGCGCCGCGCGATACGGCACGCTCAGTGGCTCGAGTGCGGCCGCTGCGCTGACGGCGGGAGCGGCGGCGCTTCTCGCTCAGGCTCGACCCGACCTCGACGCCGCAGGCCTGAAGCAGTCGCTCGTCGCGAGCGCGAGGCGTGTCGCCGGAGGCACCGTTGGAACCGTCGACCCGTCCGGAGCCGCCGCGATCGAGGTCGTTGCGCAACCGCCGATGGTCGCCCTCGGAACGGTTTTCGCCGAGGACACACAGGTGGGACGTGTGATCACGCTGAGAAATACGAGCCGTCGGGCGGTCAACATCACCATACGACCGGGGTCCGCGGACAGCGCTGATATCGAGGTCGATGTTGCTCCAACGACCGCGCGCCTGCGTCCCGGGGCGACGCTGCAGGTAGCGGTGACCGCACGCGTCCCGCTGCTGCCTCGTGCTCCCGCCGCACTCCGTGGAGCGCTCGTCGTGAACGTGCGGTACGGGGCGACGCTGAAGATTCCGTGGACGATCACCGTGCCCGTCGTCGGCCTCGACCTGATTCGCGGCGTCCGTCTCTCGAGCCGGTCGTTCGAGCCGTCGGACGTCGAACCGACTGTCCTCACCCTCACGCTCGGCCGCGTCGACGGGAGTCCCGACCGCCCTCAGCTGCTTCCCCTCGAGGAGACGAGGCTCGAGCTCTATCGGAACGATCGGCTGATCGGGCAGTTGGCGTTCGTCCGGGACCTGTTGCCGGGCCGATACTCCTTCGGGATCACGGGGCGGGGGCCGAACGGCAGGCGACTGCCGCCCGGCGACTACGAGCTACGGATCACCGCGATCCCCGTTGGCGGCGGGTTCCCGAACGAGGAGGTAGTCCCGTTCTCGATCGAGTAGCCCAGAGGCTTGATGCGAATCAGAAGCACGTCTGGATGCGGCCCTGCACGCGGCGGATCGTGTCCGCCGCGGTCGGCATCAAGGCAACCAGCCTTGACGCCGACCGCGTCGAACACGCTCCTTGGTGCAGAACCGTCCCAAACGCACTCCCAATCCACATCAAGCCTCTAGGCGCCATCACCGTCACGGCCACGGCGGTATAGTCGTGTCGCCTTGAGCGATGGTGCCACCGTATGAGCGCTGTAACACCGATGCCGACCCATCTGCACGAGAACCCCTTTGCCCTTGCGCAGGCGCAGCTCCGGCGGGTCGGTGAGACGTTTGACGTCGACCCGAATCTGATCCAGATCCTCTCCCAGTGCAAGAAGGGCGTTGAGGTATCCGTGCCGGTGCAGATGGATGATGGTTCGGTCTTCGCGTTCCAGGGATACCGGGTTGTGCACAACATGACCCGCGGCCCCGCCAAGGGCGGGATCCGCTATCACCCGGCCGTCACGCAGGACGAGGTGAAGGCGCTCGCAATGTGGATGACCTGGAAGTGCGCTCTGATGGGCCTCCCGTTCGGCGGCGCGAAGGGAGGGGTCATCTGCGATCCGAAGCTCCTGTCGATGGGTGAGAAGGAACGACTGACGCGCCGCTACACGAGCGAGATCATCAACGAGATCGGACCGGAGAAGGACATCCCCGCCCCCGATGTCGGCACCGACGCGCAGGTGATGGCGTGGATCTTCGATACGTACTCGATGAACGTGGGTCACTCGGTGCTCGGCGTCGTCACCGGTAAGCCACTCGCCGTCGGTGGCTCGGTTGGTCGCGACGGGGCGACCGCGCGCGGTTCGCTGTACTGCATCCGCACCGCCCTGCAGAAGCAGGGATCCCGCCTGCACGACACGCGCATTGCGATCCAGGGTTTTGGCAATGTCGGCTCGAATCTTGCAAGCCTCCTCTCCGACGAGGGAGTGCGCGTGATCGCCGTCTCCGATTCCAGAGGAGGAATCCACAATCCGTACGGCCTCGACGTGCCCGCAGCGATCGCCTACAAGGCCGAGCACGGTGCCCTGGAAGGCTTCCCTGGCGCCGACGCGATCACTAATGCGGAGCTGATCGAGATCGACTGCGACGTGCTCACACCGTGCGCTCTCGAGCAGGTCATCACCGCCGAGAACGCGCCACGCGTGCGGGCGAAGATGATCTGTGAGGGTGCCAACGGGCCGACGACGCCGGACGCCGATGAGATCCTCGAGGATCGCGGCATCCTCGTGCTTCCTGACGTTCTTGCGAACGCGGGTGGCGTCGTCGTCTCGTA
>JANOFZ010000429.1:0-13198 GCA_031413935.1 Thermoleophilia bacterium
CCAGCTGCCCGCGGCGATCGACAGCTGTGGTTGCAGGCGGAATCTCTGGTGGTGACATCGGCTTCTCCTTCGCAATGGTTTCGGCGCTCGATGGTTGATTCTGGAGCGTAGATAGGTCACTGCCGGCACGGGTGAACTGCCGGTTAAGCCTCTGCGGATGGGGACGGTGTACCAACCATCTAGGATCACCGCATGGATCTTCGCGACACACCCGACGAGGCGCAGTTTCGCAGCGAGTTGTGCGCCTGGCTCGCCTCGAACCAGGCCCGCTACTCGGACGACGCGGTTCGCGATTGGAGCCGTTCGCTCTACGAGGCGGGCTATGTCGGGCTGACGTGGCCGAAGGAGTTCGGGGGAGGTGGCAAGCCCTACAGCTACCAGGCGATCTTCCACGAGGAGATCGCCCGCGCCGAGGCGCCCCAGCATAACGGCGTGATCGGGCTCGGGATGGCCGGGCCTACGATCACTGCGTGCGGCACCGAGGCCCACAAGGAGCGGTACCTGCAGCGCATCCTCTCGGCGGACGAGATCTGGTGTCAGGGCTTCTCGGAGCCTGACGCGGGCTCCGACCTCTCCGCAGTCCGGACGTCAGCGCGGCTCGAGGGCTCCAACTTCGTCATCGACGGCCAGAAGGTGTGGTCCTCGTACGCGCACATCGCTGACTGGTGCATCCTGATCACGCGGAGCGACCCGGCCTCGTCGGGCCACGCCGGCCTGACGTACCTGATCGTCGACATGAAGGCGCCCGGCGTCGAGGTACGGCCACTGCGCCAGATCACGGGTGAGTCGGAGTTCAACGAGATCTTCTTCGACGGCGTCGAGGTTCCCGTCGAGAACGTCCTCGGCGAGGTCGGCGGCGGCTGGCAGGTCGCGATGACGACGCTCCTCCACGAGCGTGGCACGCTCGGGTTCGCGCTCACAGCCGCGCTCGAGGTGACGGTGGGAAAGCTGATCGAGCTCGCACGCGACCGCGGCGCGACTCCGGTGCAGCGCGACGCGATCGCCCGGGAGTGGATCGAGCTTCAGGCGCTGCGGTACACGGCCTACCGATCGCTGTCGGCGTTGATGAAGACGGGCATTCCCGGCCCCGAAGGGTCGCTCCTGAAGTTGCAGTGGTCGGAGGCGATGCAGCGCGTGACAAAGCTCGCGCTCGAGCTCCTCGGCCCGGACGCGCAGCTGCTCGCCGACAACGCACCGTACGGCGGATACTGGCAGCACGCGCAGCTCCGCAGCCGCGGCAACACGATCGAGGCTGGTACCTCGGAGATCCTGCGCAACATCATCGCCGAGCGCGTGCTCGGCCTGCCGAGGTCGCGCTAGTGGTCGGCTACTAACATGGATTTTTCGTTCACGCCCGAGCAGGAGGAGCTCCGCGCCCAGGCACGGGCCTTCCTCGAGACGCACCCCGAGCCGTCCTGGCCGGAGCTCGCGGAGCTCGGCTGGACGGGGGTCTCCGTGGCCGAGGAGAACGACGGCGCGGGGCTCGGGTTCCTCGAGGAGGCGATCCTCCACGAGGAGATGGGGCGCGCCCTCACGCACGCGCCGTTCTGGTCGACCGTCGCCGTGGTGCTGCCCGCGCTCCCGGCCGACCTGCAGGCCGAGGTGGCCCGCGGCGAGGCGAGCTGGACGCTTGCGAACGGCCCCCTCGTCGCCGACCTCGACACCGCGACGCGCATCGCCTATGTCGGTGGCGACACGATCTGGGAGCTCGACGGAGCCGAGCGTGAGGTCCTGCAGACGAACGACGTCACCCGGCCGCTCGGCGTCGTGTCGGGCGGCGAGGCCGGGCGGCGACTCGCGAGTTCCGAGCTGCTGCCCCACCTTCGCGCCCGCTCGCTGGCGGCACTCGCGCTCGAAGCCTGCGGGGTCGGTTCGCGGGCGCTCGAGCTAGCCGTCGGCTACGTGAACGAGCGACACCAGTTCGGCAAGCCGATCGGTATCTACCAGGCTGTCTCGCATCCGCTGGCGACGACCCTGATGGAGCTCGAGCTCGGCCGCTCGCTCGCGCTCTTCGCCGCCTGGTGTATCGCCGAGGACGACGCCCGCGCGCCCCTCGCAGCGGCGGCGGCGAACGCGCACTGCGCGGACGCGGCGGTGGCGGCCTGCGAGCGCTCGATCCAGGTGCACGGCGGGATCGGCTTCACGTGGGAGCACGTCCTGCACCGGCTCTACAAGCGGGCACTCTGGATTCAGGCGTGGGAGGCCTCGGGTGGACAGCTCCGAGCCGAAATAGCGGATCATCTTCTGGGAGGAGGAGCTCGATGAACGGATTGATGATGGACTACCAGCTCAACGTGCCGGCGATCCTGCGTCGAGGGGAGGAGCTGTTCGGCGACAGCGAGATCGTGAGCCGGCTGCCGGACAAGAGCTGGCACCGCTACACGTACACGGACTTCGTCCGCCGGACGAAGCAGCTCGCCCTGGCGCTTCGCAACGAGCTCGGCCTCCACGACGGTGACCGCGTCGGCACCTTCGCCTGGAACCATCACGAGCACCTGGAGACCTACGTCGGCGCGCCCGTCGGCGGCTTCGTGACGCACACTCTGAACCTTCGACTTCATCCCGACGACCTGACGTACATCGCAACCCACGGCGGCGACCGGGTCCTGATCGCGGACAAGACATTGTGGCCGCTCGTCGAGGCCTTCAAGGACAGGGTTGGCTTCGAGCACGTGATCGCGGTTGGAGCCGGGCCAACGCCGGACGGCGCGATCGACTTCGAGGAGCTCCTCGCGACGCAGAACGCCGACGACTGGGAGGACCGTGACATCGACGAGCGCGCGGCGGCGGGCATGTGTTACACGAGCGGCACGACGGGCCAGCCGAAGGGCGTCGTCTACTCGCATCGTGCGATCGCGATCCACGCGCTGACCGTCATCGGCCTACTCGGGTTGACCTGCGACGACGTGTGCCTGCCCGTGGTGCCGATGTTTCACGCAAACGCCTGGTGCTTTCCCTTCTCGTCGGTTCTCGCAGGCGTCAAGCACGTCTATCCGGGGCCGCATCTCGACGCGGCGTCCCTGCTCGAGGACTTCGAGAGCGAGAAGGTGACCGTCAGCGCCGGTGTGCCGACCATCTGGTCGGGGATCCTCCAGGCCCTCGACGCCAACCCGGGCGGCTGGGATCTCTCGGCCATGCGGACGATGACGGTCGGGGGCGCGGCGCCGCCACTCTCCATGATCGAGGCCTTCGGCGACCGGCACGGCATCCACATCACCCACGGCTGGGGCATGACCGAGATGTCCCCGATCGGCACGATCTCGGGCGCTCCCGGCCAGGAGACCGGCCTGTCGAAGGAGGAGGCGTACCGTAAGCGCGCGATGCAGGGGCCGCCGATCCCGTTCGTCGAGATTCGTGCCCGCGGAAGCGAGGGGCTCGTTCCCTGGGACGGCGCCGCGATGGGCGAGCTCGAGGTGCGAGGCCCCTCGATCTCGTCCTCCTACTACGACTCGCCCGACAGCGACGACCGCTGGACGGACGACGGCTGGTTCAGGACCGGGGACATTGTCACGATCCATCCCGACGCCTACGTGGAGATCCAGGACCGCTCGAAGGACCTCGTCAAGTCGGGCGGAGAGTGGATCTCGACCGTCGCGCTCGAGAACGCCCTCATGGGCCACCCCGCAGTACTCGAAGCGGCAGTGATCGCCGTGCCTGACGAGAAGTGGTCCGAGCGCCCGCTCGCCGTCGTCGTCTTCCGCGAGGATCAGTCTGCGGATGCAGATGAGCTGCGGGCCTTCCTCGCGCCGCACTTCGCGAAGTGGTGGCTGCCCGACCGATTCGAGGTCGTCGACGAGATCCCCAAGACGGCCGTGGGTAAGTTCCGCAAGACCGCGCTGAGGGAACGCTTTGTGTCGTAGGGGCGAGGCGCAGCCTCGACCGCGTGCACCGCGAGCAATCGAACGGAGGAGTGCGTGGGAACGTTGATCAACACGGAGCATGACGGCCCGGTCGCACTCGTCACGATCGACAACCCGCCGCTGAACGCTCTCTCGGCCGCGCTCCTCCAGGAGCTCGAGGCAGAGGTCGACCGCCTCGACAATGACGAGGCGACGCGGGCGATCGTCCTCCGGGGGGCGGGCGAGCGCGCGTTCGTCGCCGGCGCGGACATCAGGGAGTTTCCCACGCTCCGCGAAGGCGGCGGTAGCGAGGGCAGCTCGGCACGGGGGATCCATGCGATTGGCCACCGAATGGACGCTGCTCGCACACCCTTCGTCGCCGCGATCCAGGGATACTGCCTCGGCGGTGGGCTCGAGCTTGCGATGTGCTGCGACGTCCGGATCTGCGCCGATGACGCGAAGCTAGGACAGCCCGAGGTCAAGCTCGGTCTCATTCCCGGCGGCGGTGGGACGCAGAGGCTCCCACGACTCGTCGGCGTCGGCCGCGCCAATCTCCTCAACCTTGGCGGGGAACCGATCGACGCGTCGACAGCCTACGACTGGGGGCTCGTCGAGCAGGTCGTCCCGGCGGCCGAGCTGATCGCGGCGGCAACAGCCGTCGCCTCGAGCTTCGCCGCCCGCTCACCCCACGCCGTTGCAGTCCTGAGAGAGCTCGCCCGCACCACGCGTGATCTCTCGCTCGAGGAGGGACTGAGACGCGAGGCCGACGCGTTCCGGCGCTGCATCATGAGCGAGGACGGCACGGAAGGCGTCGCTGCGTTCATCGAGAAGCGCGAGCCGCACTTCACCGGCCGATGAGAGCGATCGTCACCGGCGGCGCCTCCGGGATCGGAGCGGCGATTGTGACGCGACTGCGCGCCGAGGGAATCGACGTCGAGGTTCTCGACCTCACGAACGGCTTCGACGTCACCGAGCCCGACCACTGGGGGGAGGTCGGCCCTGTCGAGATCGCCTGCCTCAACGCGGGCGTCCTCGGGGGCCCAGCCGACCCTGCAGAGATGTCCCTCGAGCGGTACCACCAGACGATGCGCGTCAACGTGGACGGGGTCGTGCTCGGGGTGCGACGCCTCACCCGCGTGATGCCCATCGGTGGACGCATCGTCGTGACGGCGTCGCTCGCCGGGCTGACTGCAATGCCCGACGACCCGGTGTACGCGGCTTCGAAGCATGCGGTGATCGGGTTCGTTCGCTCGGTCGCCGTGCCTCTGGGGGGGCATGGAATCTCGATCAACGCCGTCTGCCCGGGCATCGCCGACACGCCGATGCTCGTCGGTGACGCGCGGGGGCGACTCGTCGCCGCAGATTTCCCCCTGCTCGCGGCCGTCGATGTCGCCGAGGCGACCTGGCTCGCTCTCGGCTCCGGCGTGACGGGGCATGCCTGGGTCGTTCAGCCCGGTAGGCCCCCTCTGGACTACCGCTTCGCGAGCGTTCCCGGTGCGCGCACGGTCGAGGGCCTCGTCGTCCCGCCACCTCGCCTGTCGTCATGACCCGGATCGCGCGAACCGCGCGGTCAGTCGAACTGCCAGCCGTCACCCGCGGCGTAGCTCTTGAGGATGCGGCGGGCAACGACCATGCGATGCACCTCGTCAGGCCCGTCGTAGATCCGTCCTGCGCGCGCGTGCATCGCCATCTGCGCGAGCGGCGTCGCGTCTGTCAGCCCCCGGGCGCCGTGCACCTGGATCGCCCGGTCGATCACGTCGTTCAGCGCGCCCGCGGCGTAGAACTTGAGGAGCGACACCTCGACACGCGCCTCCGAGCCCTCGTCGATCTTGCGGGCGGTATCCATCGTCAGCAACCTGCAGGCCTGAATGGCGGCGGCCGAGTCGGCGATCCAGTTCTGCACCGTCTGCTTGTCGGCCAGCGGCCCCCCGAACGCCTCACGCTCGAGCGCATAGGAGCACATCAGGTCGAACGCACGCTGCATCTGGCCGAGCCAGCGCATGACGTGGTGGATCCGCCCCGGCCCAAGGCGCTTCTGCGCGAGCCGGAACGCCTCGCCACGCTCGCCGAGCGTGTTCGCGACCGGTACACGGGCGCCCGTGTACCGCACCTCGCAGTGTGTGTTCCACGCTCGCCCGGAGTGGCCCATCACTGACGTGGGCTGCGCGATCTCGAGTCCAGGCGTGTCGGTCGGCACCAGGATCATCGTTCCGCGCTTGTAGGTGTCGGCGTCCGGATCCGTGATCGCGAACACGATGCCGAACGTCGAGGAGTCCGCTCCGCTCGAGAACCACTTGAGCCCGTCTATCACCCAGTCGTCGCCGTCGAGCACGGCCTTCGTGCGAAGCAGCGTTGGGTCGGAGCCGGCCACGTCCGGCTCGGTCATCGAGAAGAACGACCGGGCCTGACCCGCAACGAGTGGTTCGAGGAACCGGGTCTTCTGCTCCGCCGAGCCGAAGTGATGCAGGATCTCGGCGTTGCCCGCGTCGGGCGCCTGGCAGCCAAAGACGAGCTGCGCCCAGTGCGAGCGCCCGATCTCCTCGTTCATGCATGCGTAGTAGAGAAAGCCGTCGCCCGTTCCTCCCGCCTCGGGTGGCATGTGCGGTGCCCAGAGCCCCGTCGAGCGTGCCTTCTCCTGCAGCGTCGCGACGAGCTCCTGCGCGGTGTCGTCCTCGCGATCGAGGAGGCGTTCGTTCGGGAAGACGTACTCGTCCATGAACGACCTGTAGTGCGAGCGACGCTCGAGGTAAGCGGAAGGGAAGAGTGATGTGCTCACACCAGTAGGATCCTTCACGTGCGCCTCGCTTTGCAACTCGGGTACGACGACCCCGTCGGCGGCATCGCCCTCGCGCAGGAGGCCGACCGACTCGGGTTCCATTCCGTCTGGACGTCCGAAGCCTACGGGACGGACGCGGTCACGCCGATGGCCTGGATCGCCGCGACGACCGAGCAGATCATGGTTGGCAGCGCGATCATGCAGATGCCGGCCCGCTCGCCCGCGGCAACCGCGACCACGGTCGCAACGTTGGACATCCTCTCCGGCGGTCGTGTGCTCCTCGGTCTCGGCACCTCCGGCCCGCAGGTTGCGGAGGGCTGGCACGGCCAGGCGTGGGGCAAGCCGCTCGCCCGGACGCGAGAGTACGTGGAGATCGTGCGAACGATTCTCCGTCGCGAGACCCCGCTCGAGCACCACGGCGAGCACTACGACATCCCCTACACCGGCCCGGGAGCGACGGGCCTCGGTCGGCCGCTGAAGATCATCATCCACCCTGCGCGGCCCGAGGTGCCAATCTACCTCGCCGCGATCGGCCCGAAGAATGTCGCACTCACCGCGGAGATCGCCGACGGGTGGCTCCCGATCTTCTTCTCCCCCGAACGCGCTTCGGCAGTGCACGGCCCCGCACTCGAGGAGGGATTCGCGGTGCGCGGCGGACGACCAGAAAACTGGGATCTCGCGCCCCTCGTCCCGGTCGTGATGGGCGATGACGTCGAGGCGTGCCGCGATTTCCTCAAGCCGATGATGGCGCTCTACGTCGGCGGCATGGGCTCCAGGGGACAGAACTTCTACAACCGCCTCGCCCAACGCTACGGCTTCGAGGCCGAGGCGATCGAGATCCAGGATCACTTCCTCGCAGGTCGGAAGCAGGAGGCGGCCGCAGCGGTGCCGGACGCGCTCGTGGAGGAGATCGCGCTCGTCGGCGACCGGGCGCGCATGGCGGACCGGCTCGACGCCTGGCGAGAAAGCGGTGCGACGACACTCGTCCTGCAGGCGCGACAACCGGAGGCACTGCAGGTGCTCGCGGAACTCGTGGGGTGAACGAGAGCTTCGGTGACGCGCTGGCCGCAGCACTCGGCTCGCCCGTGACGCAGGCCACGCAGCTCGCGGGCGGCGCCTCCAAGGAGGCCTGGGCGGTCGCGACGGCCGACGGGAGGAACGTGTTCCTCCGTCGTGCAGGGGGTGGCGTGATGCATCTCGACCCGCTCTCGCTCCGGCAGGAGTTCGACGTCCTCGTCGCCGCTCGCGAAGCCGGCGTCCGCGTCCCCGAGCCGATCGACTACCTGGGTGATCTTGACGGTCGCGAGGCATTCGTAATGGAACGCGTCCACGGCGAGGCGATCGGGCGGCGAATCGTCAGGAGCCCGCCTCCCGCTCTCGACCTGCAGATGGCGGAGCAGCTGGCGAGCATCCACGCGATCTCCCCTGCGACGCTCCCCTTCCTTTCGAGCGGCGATCTATGGGAACGGCTCTACGCGGAACTTGACTCGGTCGACGAGCCACACCCCGCGATCGAGCTCGGCCTCGCCTGGTGTCGCGAGCGTCTGCCTCTCGATCGCCCTCGCGTCGTGAGCCATGGTGACTTTCGTATCGGCAACCTGATGGTTGACGACACGGGCATCGTCGCCGTGCTCGACTGGGAGTTCGCGCACCTCTCGGATCCGGCGGAGGATCTCGCCTGGCCGTTGATCCGCGCCTGGCGCTTCGGTAACGATGCGAAACGGCTCGGAGGCATCGGGGACGTCGGGCCGTTCCTCGACCGCTACGCCGAGCTCACCGGCCTCAGAGTCCCACTCGACGAGTTGCTCGTGTGGGAGGTGCTCGGCAACTGCAAGTGGGCGATCGGCTCCCTCACCCAGGCCCGCCGCCATCTCCGGGGCGAGGAGCGCAATGTCGAGCTCGCAGTCCTCGGTCGCCTCGCTGCCGAGATGGAGTACGAGCTGCTCGACCTGATCGAGAAGGCTGCGTGAGATGAGCCCCTACGAGCCTGTCGCCGACCGTCCCACCACCGGCGAGCTCGCAACCGCGGTGCGCGAGTTTCTCGAGGCCGAGATCCTGCCGACCCTGGACGACCACCGGCTCCGTTTCCGCACCCTCGTCGCGATGAACGCGCTATCGATCGTCGCGCGAGAGGCTCCGGGCCCGACGGAGGTCGACTGGGAGACGGCACGACGGATCCGCGCCGGCGACATCCGCGACACGGATCTTGCGCAGCTGAAGCAGGAGGTGGCGGCAAAGCTCGCCGTCGCCAGCCCGAAGTACCTCGAGCGCTACCGGGAGGAGCGGGGCCCTCCGGCCTCCGCTCCTCCCTGAAGCTCAGGGCGTTACTTCCCGGGGGTCTCGCACTTGACAGCCGAGACCGGCCGGAGCGCACCGTCGGTGAACTTCGCGATCTGAACGCAGTTGATCGGGAACTGGTCACCGGGCCCGGTCTTCTGGCGAATGCCAGGGAGCAAGAACGGGTTGGTGTCGTTCCACAGCCGCACTGCCTTCATCAGGCCGACACGGGTCGGGTTGGACCCGGTCTTGGTCAGAAGCTGCACGAACGCGTGGGCGGTCGCAACTCCATAAAGTGCGAATGCGTCGTTGGGATTCGCCGACGGCGCGTACTTCGCCAACACCTTCTTGTAGAGAATCATCGCCGCATCGTTGTCCCATTTCGGATTCGACGGATCCTTCGCGTACTGATACGTCAACGTACGGTTCACGAGAGCGGCGCCGCCCGCTTTCTGGGCGGTCGAAAGGATCGTCGTCGATGCCGTGACCCCGGTCGTGTAGATCACAGCAGGCGACCACTTCAACGCATTGGCGAACACGTACGACTGCACCGCGAACTTGGGCGTCGCAAAGATCAGGAACACATCCGCCCCTGTTGCGCGGAGCTTCGCGACCTGGCTCCTGACATCGGGAGCCGTGACCTCATACGCCTCCTTACCCACGATGTTTGACGCCTTGCTGCCGAGCCCTTTCTCGAGCCCACGCAGCAGATCCTTGCCGAAGTCGTCGTTCTGGTAGATCACCGCGATCTTCGCATTGGGGCTGTTCTTGGCAATCAGCTCACCGTAGGTCTTGCCCTCGAACTGGTAGTTCGGCAGGTAGCCGATCGTCCAGGGCCAGGCCTTCGTGTCTTTGCCGAACGTCGTATCGCCCGACGCGGTGAAGAGATGCGGAACCTTGTTCGAGTTGAGGTACGGTCGGATCGCGAGGTTGACCTCGGTTCCGAGAGCACCGACAACGGCGAACACCTTGTCCTGTTCCACGAGCTTGCGTGCGTTCTGGACACTGTTGGCCGGGTTGTAACCATCGTCGTAGTACTTGAAGACGATCTGACGCCCACCGACGCCGCGCTTACCGTCTGGTCCGCGACGAGCGTTGACGTACGAGACGTACGCCTTGAATCCGGCGGGGATGACGCCGTATGAAGATGCGGGCCCCGACAGCGGGAAGGTGGCACCGATCGTGACGGTCTTCGCTGTGACGCCGGTTTCGGTCGTCGCGGTCGTCGCCACCGACGCCGTGATCGCGATCGCCGCGACAAGCACGAGCGCGGTAACCATGACTCTTCGCATTGACGCTCCTCGAGTGAGTTGGAATCGTCCCTTGACACAAACCTTGACGGGGCGACTCTACCCGCCCCATGAACAAGACGCCTAATCGCGCCGATTGTTGGCTCGGGCTCGGAGGCTCAGCCCCGGCCGATCTCCGTGGCCAGCGCTTCGGCCTCGTCGAGATCATCCGAGATCGCCTCGATCCCGCTCGCCCAGATCGACGGGTCCGTGAGGTCGAGACCGACCATGCGTGCGAGATCCTCTGGGGCCTTCGAGCCGCCCGCGCGGAGGAGATCGAGGTACGGCTCGACCATCGCGTCTCCCTCCTGCTGGTACGAGCGGAAGATCGAGAGCGCGAACAGGTAGCCGTAGGCGTAGGCGTAGACGTAGCCGGGAACGTTGGTGAAGTGGGGCACGTAGCTCCACCAGCTCTCGTACCCGTCGATCCCGACGGAGTCGCCGAACAGCGCAGTCTGGCACTCGATCCAGAGCTCGTTGATGCGGACGGCGGAGAGCTCGCCCTGCTCCCGACGCTCGGTGTGGGTGGCGTTCTCGAAGCGATTCATCGCGATCTGGCGGAACGTCGTTGCGATCGCATCCTCGAGCTGGCCGATCAGGAGGTCGAGCCGTTTGCGTGGGTCGTCCTCGGCACCGAGCAGCCGCTTGAACGTGAGCGCCTCCCCGAAGACGGAGGCGGTTTCGGCTGTCGTGAGAGGCGTCGACGCGTTGAAGTACCCGAGTGGCTGGGCCATCGACCCGTGCAGCGCATGGCCCATCTCGTGGGCGAGCGTGAGGATCGAGCGGCGATCGCCCGTGTAGTTCATGAAGACGTACGGATGCACGCCCGGCACGTTCGTGGCGCAGAACGCTCCGTGCCGCTTGTCGGGCCGCACCGGCGCGTCGATCCAGCCGTCGTCGAAGAACCGCTCGACCGCATCCCCTGCTTCGTCGGAGAAGTCGGCGTACGCTCCGACGACGACCTCGCGAGCAACATCCCACGGCGTCTTCGAAGCGTCGTCGGCGACGGGCGCGAAGCGGTCGTAGTACTCGAGCTTGTCGAGGCCGAGAAGCTTCGCCTTCAGTCGGTAGTAGCGCTGTGGCACGTCGTACCGCGATGTCGCAGCATTGATCAACGCCTGCACCGCCTCGTCGGTCGTCTCGTTCGAGAGGTTCCGCGACGTGATCCAGGTGGGGTAGCCGCGGAGTCGGTCGTCGATCGACTTGTCGACGAGGATCGTGTTGAAGATCGAGGTGCGCGTGCGTAGGCCCGGTTGCAGAGCCTCGGTCACCGCCTCGGCCGCCCCACGCCGCACGTCCCGGTCGGTCGAGTAGAGCTTCGCCATCGCCGTCTCGAGCGAGACAGGCTCCTCGGCGCCGGGAAGGTCGATGCGCATTGCGCCGAGCACCTCCTCGTACAGGCGCGACCAGGCGGTGACGCCAGAGACGGACTTCTCCGTCAGGATCTTCTCCTCCGGCTCCGTCAGCACGTAGGGGCGGAACACGCGCTGCGAGGTGAGCCAGTGCCGCCAGTGGTCGAGAGCCGGATCGGCCAGCGTCGCCGCGGCCGGCTCGTCCTCGATCGCGGCCCATTCGAGACCGAAGAAGAGGAGCTGGGTTTCGAGGCCCGCGGCCTTCTCGCCGAGCTTCGAGACCAGGGCTCCGCGCGCCGTATCCGCCATGTCGGTGGAGAACTCCAGGTGCGCAAAGTAGAGGGCGCGGGTTGCGATTGCCTCGATCCGCTCGCGCTCGTCGATCGCCGCTGCGAGGTCTGCAGCGGAGAGCTCCGCGACCTTGCCGTAGTAGCGATCGCGGAAGGCGGCGGTTGCCGTTTCAGCCTCGGCAAAGTCGCTTTCGATGCGCGGGTCGTCGCCTGAGGTGTAGAGGTCGGAGAGATCCCACGCGACCTCTTCCGCACCTGTGTGCTCGATAGTTGTCATGCACCTGAGCCTAGCGCAGCATCAAACGACGACGCGTCGTGGCCGGCTTCACCCGGACGAGCGCAACTTCTGCACGACACAGAAGCGATAGCCGTCGGGATCGACCAGCACAACGAAGTCAGCGTTCGCTTCGCGCGGCTGCGCGTACAGCGTCGCGCCGAGGCCGAGGAGCCGCTCGACCTCGGTTTCCTGGTCGGCGGTGTACAGATCGAGATGGATCGGGCTCAGCTCGTCGAAGCCCGGCGCGAGCGGCTCGTCGACTCGATCGAGTGAGATGTTCGGGCCGTTGCCGCTCGGATCGGTGAGGACGACCCAACCGTCCTCGGACGCCTCCCTCGGTGCGTAGCCGAGCGCCTTCATCCAGAACTCGGCCATGGCTTCGAAGCGGTGGCACCGGATGACTATCGACCCGACGCAAACGGCTTCCGAGGAGCGTGCGTGGAGCGAATTCGAGACCATCACCGCCTGATCATAGGGGGCGTATTGCCGCCCCCGACCGTCGTCGCCGCGCTGATGCGGCTCGTCATGTTTCGTCCCCACTCGTCAAGCAGGTGCAACCTCCGTCACCGGTGCCCGGCACACGAACCGCTCGCACACGTACACCGCCGGTTTCCCATCCACGAGCCCCTTGCCTTCGAGCAACGGCACGCCATCCGCCGGGCCGACGGCCACAACCGTGTTCGGCGCAAATGGCGCGAGCGCAGCCCGCGCGACGGCACTCCCAACCGGCCCCACGATCGCGATCTCGCGCGGCGGCGCGAGCCACAGGTCGAGCGCGCACAGCATCCAGCCGAAGGCACCCGGCGCGCGGCCGAGCATTGGCTCGACGAGCCGCAGCACCGAAACGGCCTGGCGCTCGAGCTCGTCGTCGCCCCAGATCCGTCCGAGTCGCAGCAACAGGTGCGCAAGCATCGAGTTGCCCGAGGGAATCGGGTTGTCGTCGAGACCCTTGGTGCGAGCGACGAGCTCCTCCCCTCCGACCGACGCGAGGAAGAAGCCGCCGTTCTCGGCATCGGCAAAGAGCTCGACCGCGAGCAACGCAAGCCGATGCGCCTCGAGCTGCCAGCGCACCTCGCCCGTCGCCACGTGCAGCTCGTT
>JANOFZ010000430.1:0-15675 GCA_031413935.1 Thermoleophilia bacterium
CAACAACGTGCGAACGTCACGGCTCTTCTGGAGCGAGTCGGGCTCGACCCCGATATGCGGCGTCGCTTTCCGCGTGAGTTCTCGGGCGGACAGCGACAACGGATCGCGATCGCACGCGCGATAGCGCTCGAACCATCCCTCATCGTCTGCGACGAGCCTGTTTCGGCGCTCGACGTCTCGATCCAGGCGCAAATACTCAACCTCCTGCGCAAACTCCAGATCGACCTGGGATTGACCTACCTCTTCATCAGCCACGACCTCTCCGTCGTTCGTCACATCGCGGATCGAGTCGCGGTTATGTACCTCGGGCAGATCGTCGAGCTCGCCGACTGCGATGCGTTCTTCGCTCGCCCTCGGCACCCGTACTCGTTATCGCTTCTCTCGGCGGTGCCCCATCCTGACCCTTCGATCGAGAGGTCGCGCGAGCGCATCGTCCTCAGCGGAGACCTCCCGAGCCCGCTTGCTCCGCCGAGCGGTTGCCGCTTCCGGACCCGCTGCTGGAAGGCACAGGAGATCTGCGCTGCCGAGCCTCCGCCACTGGCGGCCGACGCCAACGGCCACGCTGTCGCCTGCCACTTCCCCGAGAACGCCTGAGAGGGCTACAGCGAAGCGATGAAACCGATGCGACTTGAGATATCGCACAGTTGTGCGGTAGAGTCGGGTATCCGCTCCGACGACACTCCGAAAGTGAGATCCGTTTCATGACCGAGCCTGGACAATCGTCACGCCGCCCGCCGTATCCCCCGAGCTCCCTGGTCTCCCGTCTCGAGTGGCTCGAACCTGCGACCAAATTCCCCGGTACCCACACCGATATGCACTGGCATGCCTGGGGCGATGACGGCGCGCTCTACTGCGTCGACGACGATGGCGAGAACTTCGGCGGGCCGTGGAACTTCGCCCACTTCCTTCGCGTCACCGGCACGCCGCCGTCCCACCACGTCGAGGAGGTCAGCCTCTTCCCCGAGTTGAAGCGGCACTCCGTCGACAAGTATCGGTATGTCGACGGAGCTCTGGCCGTCGGCTCGCGGCTCTTCGTCGCCGCATACGACTACATCTGGACGGATCCGCGACGTGGTAACGAACCAGCCTGGACGATCGATGCGCAGGGGGTGCCGACCACGAACAGCGACGAAGGGTGGTTTGTCGACGCGATGAGCGAACATGGTGGCGTCGTCTCGCTCATGTACAGCGACGACTACGGCCAGAGTTGGAACAACGCGCCTGAAGAGCACACGCCGTATTTCCTCGGCCCGAACTTCGCCGGGCTTGCGTTCGTCGGGTTCGGCCCCGGCTACACCGGGGTTCCCGACCGCTTCGGCGACTACGTCTACGCGATCTCGAACGACTGCAACTGGGAGGGTGGCGACAACGTCTTCCTCGCTCGTGTTCCCCGGGAGCGGGTGCTCGAGCGTGCCGCCTGGGAGTTCTGGTCGGGTGGAGGGCTCGGGCTCTACGAGGTTGAGTCTTCCTGGTCGGCAGACGAGGAGGCCGCAGCCCCGATCTATCGCGACCCGGGCTATGTCGGCCATCCGACGATGACGTGGAATCCCGGTCTCGAGCGCTTCCTCCTTGCGCTCGGAAGTGATTCGACGCCCCACAACTGGGACGTCCCGGCCGAGATCGCACGCACGACCTGGCATCAGCGGCGCGAGCTGAAGATCCTCGAGGCGCCCACCCCATGGGGGCCCTGGAGCCTGCTCCACTTCGACGACAACTGGGAGGGGGAGCACGTCGCCTATCTCCCACAGATCCCACCCAACTGGCTCTCGAGTGACGGACTGAGCGGGACCTTGCTCTTTTCCGGGGACTACAAGTTCGGGTTTCTTCCGCGCTCGGCCGGGGAGAGCTTCTACGGCTTCATGACACGCCCGTTTCGACTCGTCCTCGATCCGTGACCCGACTCTGCCACCGATCCGACAACCGGAGGCTCGCTTGAACATCGTCGTCTGGAATGAGTACCGACACGAACGCAAGGAGGGGGTCCCGGCCGAGCTCTATCCGGATGGGATCCACGGAGCGATAGCGGGAAGCCTTCGCTCGGCACTGGGAGGGACTGCCCGTGTCCAGACCGCGACGCTTGACGAGCCCGAGCACGGGCTCTCGGACGCCGTCCTCCATGACACTGACGTCCTCGTCTGGTGGGGCCACATTGCCCACGATGAGGTTTCCGACGAGATCGCGCGGAGAGTGCAGCAGCGTGTACTCGAGGGGATGGGCCTCGTCGTCCTTCACTCGGCGCACTACTCGAAACCCTTCCGGCTCCTGATGGGCACATCCTGCGGTTTGCGCTGGCGCGAAGAGGACGATCGCGAGCTCATCTGGGTCGTCGATCCGAGCCATGAGATCGCCGCCGGCATCCCAGCGGTGATTCCGCTCGAGAGCCACGAGATGTACGGCGAGTTCTTCGAGATCCCCGCTCCGGACGAGCTCGTCTTCATCAGCTCGTTCACGGGTGGTGAGGTCTTCAGGAGCGGCTGCTGCTTCCGGCGCGGCAAGGGCAAGGTCTTCTACTTCAGCCCCGGTCATGAGACCTATCCGATCTACCACGACCCGACGATCCAACGGGTGATCGCGAATGCGGTCGGCTGGGCCCGGGCCAACGAGCCGTCGAGCGTCACGCTCGGGATCCAGAAGTCCGAGAAGGGGTGGTTCGAGCGATGAGAGCGTTTCGCGTCGCCGTCGCCGGGCTGGGCCTGATCTCGACCGAGTGGCTCCGATCACTCGCGGCACGCGACGACGTCGAGGTCGTCGCTCTTGTCGATCCCAACACCGCAGGGGCCGAGGCGCAACGTACGGCTTTCGGGCTCACCTGCCCGGTGCTGGCCGATCTGGCCACGGCGATACCACGCGAACGAGTCGATCTCGTCGTCAACCTCACCCCGCCGGCGCTCCACCGCGCAGTTGCAGAGACCGCGCTTGCGGGCGGGTGTGACGTGATCGTGGAGAAGCCGCTGGCCGGCGAACTGACCGATGCGGTCGCCCTCGTTCTGGCAGCTCGCGCCACAGAGCGAACAGTCGCGGTGATGCAGAACCGCCGCTATCACCCCGCGGTTCGCCTGATGCGCGACGCGGTCGCCTCGGGGCGGATCGGAACGCTGGTCGACGTCTCGGTCGACATGTTCCTCTGGCATCGCTATCCCAACACCTTCCTGACGGAGATCGACAGTCCCCTCCTGCGAGACATGGCTATCCATCAGTTCGATGCGGCGCGCGCGATCAGTGGCGCCGACGCCCTGACGGTGCAGGCACTCGAGTGGAGCTCGCCGACCTCCTGGATGTCGGGAGCGGCAGGCGCGACGGCTGCATTCGAGCTCTCCAACGGTTCCGTCTTCTCGTATCGCGGCTCGTGGGTCGCTGAGGGAGCCTCCACCTCCTACGACGGAGCCTGGCGTGTCGGTGGAACGAAGGGCACCTTGATCTGGGACGGCGTCGATCACCTCCGCGTCGAAACGGTGCAGCGGCCCGACGGACCGTACGAACCAGGAGTCACACAGCAGGTGGACGAGATTGTCGCCCAAGGCGACATGACCGGCCACGCGAGGGGTCTCGCGGCGATCTTCGACGCTCTTCAGGCGGGCCGCACCCCGGAGACGGTCGCCCATGACAACCTTCTGAGCCTCGCAATGGTCGAGGCGGCAGTGCGGAGCTCGAGCGAGCGCCGCACAATCAAGATCGGCGACGTCCTTGCCGAAGCAGGTTGGGAATTCGCGTTGCACGAACCGACGAGCGAGGCGATTGCGTAGGTCAGTGCAACTTGCGAAACCAGCCGTAGGTCAGCCGCAACGGCGCGCACGAGCGAGGACACGAACGCCAGCGAGAGCTCGGCTGAAAGATCGGGAGGCTCCCTCCATCCTCCTGGGGATCGAGCGCCCGAGACGGGCGCAGCGGGTGTTATCGGTCAAGGAGCCTGCCCTCCATCCCGGCCGATCACACCCGCTGCGCCCCTATCTCCGCGGGCGAGACGACTGAAACGGGTCGGTGCGCGCGGTCCCGCTCGTGCGCGATCTGGCGGCTCGCAAAGTCCTCTACACGGATCGAGCTGAGCGTACGGTGAGCGTACCGGCCTGTCTCCGCAGGGTGGAGTTCGTTGCAGTTTGCTGCGGTATCAAAAGCGGCTACTTGCGGGCAGATTCAGTTCGTTGCCGTTTGTTGCAGCCTGTGAGGGTGGACTTTTAATCCCAAGGTCGCTGGTTCGATCCCAGCACGGCCCATCGCATGCCCCTGCGACTCTGAGTTACGTGCGCCAAAATGGTTTGGGCGGTCTCACGGGATCATCGCAATCAGCTGGCCGAAGGCTTCTGGGCTTCCCCCGCCTCCGCGGAACCCGGGAGGGCTCACTCGGAATTCCTGGACGACGCGCTGCACGGCCTCGCACGCGCCTCTCCGGTGTCACACTTCCGACAATGGTCGTCTTCGAGATCGCCGGCGAGACGTGGCCGTTGGATGACTCGGTCGGCGAATCGCTCGCCGTCTCGTTTCGACTCGGCCTCGCCGAGGGTGGCGATGCAGAGCGCAGAACGGACTGTGCCTTCCTTGCCAATGCGATCGAGGCCGCCCTCGTCGGCGAGAGCACGGAGTCGATTCGCGTCGACGAGGGCGCTGCGCTCGCACTCTTCTTACAACTGAACGCGTCGCTCAAGGACCCGGAGACGATCGACCCGGCGTACTCCCTGTACCTCGCGGTGCGTCGCTATCTGGGTCGCCTCTACTCCTGACCCACTCGGCAACCTCGACGCTGTGAGCTAGAGCGCGTTTCATTCTGAGGCGTGCTCTTAGCCGCCGGGCGACGCGAAGCGGACGTGCATGTGGTTCTCGTGGTTCGGGTACGGAACGACGACGCCGCTCGGGCCGCGGAGGCCGGTCGCGTAGCCCACGAAGACAGTCCGCGCGCCCGCTGCGATGAAACGATCGAGGAGATCCTGGGTGAGCGCCCGGTCGACCTGGCTGGCAGTGATCGGGGCGCTCAGGTACCGGTCGAGACGCGGGTAGTAGACGTCGACGTCGAGGCCGTTCTGGTGGGAGACGTGCTGATCCATCCTCCCGCCGTCCCGGAGGCTGATGTCGCCGATCACGACGCGCGTCGCGTCCGGATGTGCGTTCCGGTAGCCGCCGACAGCGGAGAGAATCGCCCTGATGGTGCGCTCGTTACCGTAGAGCCGGTGTCGGAGGTTCGGAACGCTGTCGGTGTTCGGATTCCAGGTGACCCAGTCGGCTCCCTCGAACGGGAGCTCTGTTCCATTGACGAGACGGCCTGAGTACGGGAGACCGACCGACGTGGCGTTGCGCCAATCGACCTGCTCGTACTTCGCCGCTCGCGATTCGAGCTTCTGCGCGGGAGGGACGACGGGCGAGGTCAGCACGTCCGATACCTCGAGACCGGCGAGGCCGAAGCGGAACGTCTGACTCGGGGGATCCTCCTGCAGGAGACCTAGACGCTGCGCGCCGTTCGCCGGCCGAAGCGCGGCGAACGACAGCATCGAGGCCGAGCCGAGAACGAGCGCGACCGCGGGAACCGTGCGCGTCGCGAGCCGCCGCTTCCGTGCCGCCTGCGACTCGAGTCGCCGCCGCCGGGAGGCCTCGAGCCCCGTTTGGGCCGGCGAGGAGAACGACGGTAGCGGCGGCAACTCCAGTGCGAGCGCGACAAAGGGCTGCCGCGCTTGCTCGCGGAACCAGAGCACATCGATCTCGAACCACACCTCGTCACGCCGCCAGCCCATGAGCTGACATCCTTCGTCAAGGACGCGGTATGTCCTCGCAGTAGCCGATTTGAGGACGTCTCGCTGCGCCCACGTGCGGTGCCGGTAATCCGACGTGACGGATCCCCGGCACCGACCATGACCCTAGGCCGGAGTGCAGCTTTGAGTTGCGGGGAACGGCAGCACGTTCAGCTGCTCCGGAATCGGCGCCGCGATCCCGAAGTCATTGTCGTTGATGACCGCGAGGAGCGGCGGGTTGGAGCCGCGCGCCGGGATCGTCGAGATCCCCTCGATCTTGCCGTTCCTGAAGCCCGCAGCCGAGAGCTGAACCGCCAGATCACTCCAGAGACACTTCGGAGCGGTTGCCGGGAGCGCCGTCGCCGGCGTCCCCGACGCACCGGGAACGAGCCACTGCTCGAGCGTTCGGGAGTCCGTTGTAACCGGAGCCGGTGTCTCGTCCCACACCGTTCCGAGGATGTTCGAAGCGGCCGTGAAGTCTGCCCTGTAGACGCGCGTGTTCATCGTGTTCTGCGGATTGGCGTCCGCCGGGATCGGGTCGTCGCGCTCCTCGACGAGGAGCCGATCAGTGCCATCCCACACGAGCCCTGACACCTTGTCGGCGAGTGGACTGTTGCCGGCTGCCTTGTCGAGCTTGTAGACCCATTCGCGGTCGACGACCGGCTGGGCGGGATTCGCAAGATCGATCCTGAACACGCGGATCGCAAGCGAGTTGCGTGGGTTCGGGCTCGGTGGCGGCGACGTCCGACTGGGGTTGTCCATCGGACTCTGGAGGCTCGTGTAGAGCCAGCGCCCATCCGGAGAGAGCGCGACGTCCTCGAAGCCGCGGTTCGAACGGAAGTTCGAGCCCACAATCGCCGGGAACGCCTCCACGACATTCGTGCCGCTGGCGGTGATGGATGCCCCCGTCCCAGTCGGGACGATGCGGGTGACGACAAGGCCGTCGGAAGTGACGTGCATGACGCTCGGCAGGTACTCGTCGGCAATCCAGAAGCTGCCGTCCCGCGGGTCGACGACGACGCCTTCACTGTCGACGCCCCCCGGGCTGAGGGGCAGCACGCCTCCGGCACAGCCGCCGGGGCCGTAGCCGAGCTCGTTCTTGCCGGTGCGTACCGGCAGGCCTGTGGCCGCGCCGGAGGCGAACCTCAACGGGATGCGGGCTTTGACCTTGAGCTCGCTCCCCTTGACACCGATCTGCACGATCTCGGGCGCATAGGCCGGCAACGGGAACTGCAGACCGTTTCCGGTTGCTGCGCAGGGGAGGTCCTGATTCGGCCCGCGATCGGTGATCGTCCAGTACTCCTTGCCCGAGTTGCCGTTAGGGGCAAGGCCGCTGAATCCGCCGAGATACCAGGGCTGCCCGAGCGCCGTGCCGAGCGGAATCGCGTCCGCTGCGAGCTCTGCCTTCGCCGGAGCCGTGATCGCTGCAGCCACCGCTACTCCGATCCCTACCACGCCCGCGGCACCCACTACGGCCGCTAGCCACATCATCCTTCGCATCTGATCTCCCCTTCATTCGCTCGACAACACGGATTACGGGGTTGATCCTCGTGGCACGACAGGCAGAGCGGGTCCCGAATCAGAGACGATCTGGATAAAGGGTGGAAAGCAGGAGAGAGAGAAGACCGGGCGCTGCAGCCTCAGCCGCGGTCGAGATACGCGCACGGCCGGCCGTCGAATGGGAGCGGCGAGCGTCCGTAGCGCGTGACGACGAGCAGGCCCTCACCGGCCACCAACTCAACCACGGCTCCAACCTCGGGAGGCGCGCCCGGCATCTCGACGAGGCGATAGCCGTCGGCCGTGGGCGCGAATGCCACACAACCCTCGCGTGGCGAAACGGGAATCTGATCCGCCATTCGTGCGTCGGCCTCCACGACGGCGGCTCCGAGTCGTTCGATCGAGCGGCGGAGCGTGTTGCCGGCCTCGACGTAGGCTGACTCGCTGTCTACGAGGCGTTCACCGAGAGACGCAAGGCCCTTGCGGAGCGCACGCTCGGTCGCCTTGACCTGCTCTTCACCGAGCGCGGACTGGCCGTCGAGTCGACGCTCGAGGCCCACAACAGTCTCCCGGAGCGCTGCAGAGTCGTCCGAAGCAAGCGACTCCTCGATCCTCTCGAGACGCCAACCCATCGACGACGCAAGCCGTTCGAGCTCGGCGCGAATCTCTTCCCGCGCCTCGATCTCCGCAGCGTCATGGCCCTCGACCCGTGCAGCCAGGGCAACGAGCTCGTCTCGCAGACCGCGTTCGACTTCGCAGGCCGATTCCGCAGTGCGCACCGCGAGATCATCGATCCGGGCGGCAAGTTCGGCACCGGCGAGCCCTGCGGCCGCAAAATCCTCGAGTCGCTGGCTCTGAACGTCGGCGAGCTGCGCGTTTGCGCCTTCCGCGATCGCGCGAACGGCTGCCGTATCTGCCTGGAGCGCTCCCGCGACGCTCTCCAACCGCGAAGAGAGGTCTGCCGTCTCGCGCCGCGCGAGCTCCGAATCGTTCTCGCGAAGCTCCGCGACAGCATCGACCTGCTCTGCGAGGCGCTCGTCCGCCAGGCGTCCAGCCTGAAGATCGACATATCGCATTGCGAGGATCTCGTCGATACGGGGACCGAGCGACGCAGCTTCGGCCCTGACGAGCCCGGCCTCCCGCTCGGCAGCGGCCCGCGCGCCGGCAATCTCTTCCGTGATTCGAGCGGAGAGGGCAGCGAGTCCCTGCTCGAGCGACGACTCGAGCCGGCTGATCGCGCTTCGTTCTGCCGCGCGCTCTGTCTCGCGCTCCGCCTCGAGCTCGACATGAGCTCGATCGAGCTCCGAGCGCTGCTCGGCGAGTTGCGCCTCCAGCTGCGATGCGAGTGCCTGCTGCTGCTCCTGCAGCTCGGATCGAACAGCGCCAAGTGACTCGTCCATGGTGCTCCTGATCGCACTCTGATCTGCCTTACGCGCCCGATCGACGTTCGCTACCCAGGCCTCGAGAGATGCAGCCCGCTGCTCTCCGGCCGCCCGCAGGGCCACCAGCTCGGCCCGGAACCACTCGACGTGTCCTGCAGCCGCTGCGTCCAGCTCCTCGCGAGCAACGAGACCGCCGAGACGCTCGTTCAACTCCTCGACGCGAGCATCGAGCGCGTGCGCGAGCTCGTTGACGCGACCGGTCAGCTCGTCCGCCGACCGCGTCAGGCTCGATCGGGCGTCGCCTGCGATTGCCTCGGCGCGATCCGCGAGCTCGGAGACTCGATGACCGAGCTCGTCGGTTGCTGCCTGGGTGGCGAGGGTCTCGATCCGGGCACGTACATCGGCGAGATCGCTCGTGAGCGTGTTGTCCGCCGATTGCAATTCGAGATCGGCTGCGAGAGCAGAAAGACGCCCGTCGAGATCGGCAAGCAGGTCGAGGTACGACGAGGCCGTCGCTTCGACGCCGGCAAACCGGGCTCCATTCGCAAGCGCATCGGCGACGCGAACGGCTTCGGCAGCAGCGATCTCCTCGCGCGTCTCTGCAATTCCCGATTCGAGAGATCCGACGGAGTCGACACGCCTGGCGATCTCCTCGACCCGCTCCCGCAACGCAACATCCTCATGCGACAAGGAAGCAAGCTCATCGATCCGCGACCGAACCTCGGCCAACTCACCCGCAACCCACTCACTGTCCGGCTGCCGCTCCAACTGCGCACTCAACTCAAAGAGCCGCGCCTCAAGATCCGTAAGCCCGCCAAGCTTCGACTCGGCAGTATCGAGCCGCTCGACAAGCGGATCGGTTCCCTTCGCAACAGCACGATCGATACCCGCCCGAACACCCGACTCGAGGCCCGCAATCGACACGACAGCAGCCTCGACACCCGCAAGCCGCGCAACTATCCCGTCGACCCGCTCCCGCAACGCAGCATCCTCATGCGACAAGGAAGCAAACTCATCGATCCGCGACCGAACCTCGGCCAACTCGCCCACAACACGTTCGCCATCCGGCCTCCGCTCCAACTCCGCAGCCAGCCCCGAAAGACGCGCCTCGAGGTCTGCCAGCACGCCAAGCTCCGACTCGGCAGCGTCGAGCCGCTCGACAAGCGGATCGGTTCCCTTCGCGACCGCACGGTCGATACCCGCCCGCATACCCGACTCGAGACCCGCAATCGACTCGACAGCAGCCTCGACACCCGCAAGCCGCGCCTCCGTCGTAAGCGCATCCGCGACGCGTCCTGCATCGAGACCGGCGAAAGACGCTCGAACATCGGCGATCGACGCCTCGAGCCGCCCCGCGAGCGCCGAGATGCGCTCTTCGACCCCGGCAGTCGAAGCACCGGCATCGAGGGCCACGACGTCTGCGCGAAGCGCCGCGACAGTCGCGAGGAAGAACTCCCTGTCCGGGCGCAGTTCGATCTCGGCAGCAAGACCATCGACGAGTGCTTCGACCTCCGCGAGAGCATCAATTCTCGACTCGGCTGTTTCCAGCCGTGCGTTGAGCGGCTCCGTGCGCTCGGCCAGCACACGTGCAATGCCGGCGTCGGTCTCCGCCTCCTTGCCGGCGAGGGACATGAGCGTGGCCTCGACTTCGGCAAGCCGCGCCTCCGTCGCAAGCGCATCCGCGACGCGCGTGACGTCGAGACCGGCGATCGACTCACGAAGATCGGTTACCGCCGCCTCGACCCCGTCGAGTGACTCGATCCGCGCAGCGACCGATTCGATCCGCTGCAGCAGTTCACTGTCCTGATCCGGCCGAGACGTAATCTGGTCGAGCCGCACCCGAAGCTCGGTCAGCTCTTCCTCACGGGGGCCGCTCGTCGAGATCTCCTCCACCCGAGCCATGAGCGCGTCGGCGAGCGAGGCGCGCTCGGCCGCAGTGCTTTCCCTGACCTGCCTGATCTCCTCCCGTAGCTCGGTCGCCGGGGCAGCCTCGGCAACGCGAGCCTCGAGCTCACCGATACGACCCTCGAGCGACCCGATCGAGTCATGCTGCGTGCGCGACCCCAGCGCCTCGAGCTCCGACGCGAGGCGGTCGAGCGCGCCGGACCCTTCCAGGGCGGTTGCCTCGAGCGATGCGATCCTGTCTCCGAGACCGTCAGTCTGGGTCGCGAGCGTGGAGGTGACTGCCTCGACCCGCCCCGAGAGAACATCGAGCATTGGCTCCACATCGAGTGCTGGTGCGGACGCGAGAGCGCCGAGTGCGTCGATGCGGTTTGTGAGGCCCTGAACTCCGGCCTCCGCAGACTGTGCCTGCCCGACCGCTGCATCGATCCGCTCACGCAGCTCGTCGAGACCGGCGAGTTCGTCCAGTCGTACCGTCAAAGCTCCGATCTCCGCGGCGAGGCGCTCGACCTCATCCGAGCGTTCGGGTCGCCCTTCGAGATGTTCGACAGCTGCTACGACGTCGGCGAGGGCGTCGGCGGTGGACGGCTGTGCCCTGAGCTCCTCGAGCTCCTGCTGGAGCGCTGCCACGTCCGCCGAGACCGACGCGCTCTCTAGAGCATCGAGCCGAGCCGTCAGGTGGCCGAGCGAGTCGACAATTCCGTCGACAGCAGCGGTTTCGGCAACAGCATCGACTCGTACCTCGAGAGCGCCGAGTTCGGATCGCAGCTCGAGCTGAGCGCGGTCGAGATCTTCCGGGGACAGCGAGGACGTCGTCGCACCCTCGATTCGGCGGAGCCGCGCTTCGAGGTCGGTCAGGACAGAGTTGTCGACAACCGCTGCCTCCTGTTCTCCCGTCTGCACGACGGGCGAGCCGTTCTGCCACGGCTGCGGATCGGCAACGGGCGTCGGCGGACGAAGTTTCTGGAGAGCAGACCACTGCTCGGCAAGAGCGCTCGCCAGATCGAGCCGACTCAGGCTCCCCTGCTCGACGAGGATCTCGCCGATCCGCGCACCCGATTGACTCTGAGCCCGAAGTGCCGCTTCGAGCTGTTCCTGGTCGATGAAGCCGAGCTCGACGAAGATCTCTCCAAGCGGACGCCGAATCTGCACTTCGTCTGGCGTCAGTGGCTCGACGATCGTCAGGGTAGGCGTCTGCACAGAGAGTGGTTCAGTGTTCGCCGACTCGAGCTCGGCCCACTGCTCGGCGAGAACGCTCGCGAGCTCGAGGCGCGAGACGCCGAACTCTGCCACGACGATTTCGCCCAGACGCTCCCCGGTCTTTTCCTGGAGCTCGAGGGCGACGTCGAGCTGCTCGGCGGTGATCAGTCCGTGATCGATGAGGACGGCGCCGATCAAACGAGATTTCATCGCGGCGTGCGCTTCCATGGACGTTCTATCGGCAGACACTCGTTCGAGGTATAGAGGCTCTTTTCATTCGGTCGAGGGAGACGGCCGACCGACTGGAGGCTTGATGTGTATTTGGAGTGCGGCTGGGGTGGTTCTGCACCAAGGAGCGTGTTCGACGAGGCCGACGTCAAGGCTCCATGCCTTGATGTCGTTCTCGGCGGACGCGATCCGCCGTGTGCAGGGCCGCATCCAGACGTGCTTCTAATGCGCATCAAGCCTCTAGAGCCCGCCGACGAGGCGAGGACGTGCGTGCTTGACAAATGATAGTATACGATATATCGTGATATCACACAAAGAAAGGAACCACATGACTGCAATCACAGTCCCCACTGCCGGCCGTTGCCGGCGAGACCGCAAGGTCAACCTCTGGCTCATGACCGACGAGCGCCCCCGGCGCCGCGGTCGTGGCCGCCACGGTCGCGGCATGCGCGGCCCAGCCGGCTTCGGCGGGCCTGCGTTCGGCCCCGGCCGTCGCGCCGGTCGCGGCGACATGCGAGCCGCAATCCTCGCGCTGCTCGCCGAGGAGCCGATGCACGGCTACCAGATCATCCAGGTGATCTCCGAGCGAAGCGGTGGCAACTGGACGCCCAGCCCCGGCTCGGTGTATCCGACGCTCCAGCACCTCGAGGACGAAGGGCTGATCGAGCCCGCGCCCTCGGAGTCCGGACGTCGCGTCTACACGCTCACCGAGGCCGGACGTGCGGCCAACGCCGCAGACGGAACCACGACACCGTGGGCCGAGGCCGAGAAGGACGTCGACGACGATCTCGTCGAGCTCCGCGACCTCGTCCACCAGGTACTCGCCGCAACACGGCAGGTCGCCCAGGCGGGAACAGCGGCGCAGGTAAAGGGCGCGCAGGACGTGCTCCGCACCGCACGCAAGGGCATCTACCGCCTGCTGGCGGAAGACGAGGCGTAGTGGTGCTCCTGCGCGCTTCGCGCGATCCTCAAGAGGCCGGCCCGCCGGCCTGCTCAGAAGGATCGCGCAAGTAGTAGGCTCTGAAAGAGCGGCTCTTCAGCCACGCCTTCACAGTTGAAACGAGTGAGAGGGCGACGCAACCGCGTCGCCCTCATTCGTGCGTCCGTTCGGCCCGCGGGTTGAACCCTCGCGACCGGCTGAAGCCGGCCACCACGCTACGCGCCCGCGTAGCGAACGAGCGCGTCGACGACGGCCTGGAGCCTTCGGCCCTCCGGGGTCAGCGTGTACTCGACGCGTGGCGGCCGGGCGTCGAGGACGCGACGCTCGAGCACGCCGGCCTCCTCGAGCTCTACCAGGCGAAGTGCGAGCGTCCGCGGTGGGATCTCCCCCACCGCCTGCTTGAACTCGTTGAATCGCGAGGCAACTTCGTACGAGGCCCAGAGGATCGAGACGGTCCAGCGCCCCTCGAGGAGGCCCGCCGCCTGGCGAACCTCCTCGGGGACGGGCTGACAGTGCCTACACCGAGACATCGAGCGACTGTGCGACCGGCTCGAGTGCGAGCTCGAGCACCTCGGACAGTGCCATCACAGGATGGAACGTCATCACGTCGCGGACGTGCTCAGGGACATCGTCGATGTCGGCACGGTTGCGCTCCGGGATGATCACGTCGGTGAGCCCCGCGGCATGGGCGGCGAGCACCTTCTGCTTCAGGCCGCCGATCGGAAGGACGCGGCCCTGCAGAGTGACCTCGCCCGTCATCCCGACCGTATGCCTGACCGGCCGGCCCGTGAGGAGCGAGGCGAAGGCCGTGGCCATCGTGATGCCTGCGCTCGGGCCGTCCTTCGGGGTCGCACCCGCGGGGACGTGCACATGAAAGGATCGGTTCTCGAAGATCTCGTCGTCGAGCCCGTAGTCCACCGCTCGCGCGCGCACCGCCGAGAGGGCGATCTGGGCCGACTCCTTCATCACGTCGCCGAGCTGACCGGTGAGCACGAGCTTCTCACCACTCGGGATGCTCGTCGCCTCGACGAAGAGGACGTCACCACCCATCCCCGTCACGGCCAGGCCCGTCGCGACGCCGGGGACAGCTGTGCGCTCCGCCGCCTCGCGGAAGAACCGCTGGCGACCGAGCGCGTCCCGGACGACGTCGAGGTCGATCGTGACGGGAACCTCAACCGCATCGGAAGCGATCCGCGTTGCGGTCTTGCGCAGCACCTTGCCAAGCTCACGCTCGAGCTGACGTACGCCCGCCTCACGCGTGTACTCCGAAACGATCGACTCGAGCACGCCGTCTGCCGGAGTCACCTCTTCCTCGCGCAGGCCGTTGCGCTCTCGCTGCCTCGGCCAGAGATAGTCGGTGGCGATCGCGACCTTCTCATCGGTCGTGTAGCCGTCGAAGCGAATGACCTCCATGCGGTCGAGCAGAGGGCCAGGAATCGTGTCGGCCTGGTTCGCAGTCGCGATGAAGATCACGTCGGAGAGATCGACCTCGACATCGAGGTAGTGATCGCGGAACGTCGAGTTCTGCGCCGGGTCGAGTACCTCGAGAAGTGCAGCCGACGGATCGCCGCGCCAGTCGGCGCCCACCTTGTCGACCTCGTCGAGCAGGATCACCGGATTCATCGTCTTAGCGTCACGTAGCGCGCGAACGAGTCGACCCGGAAGCGCACCGATGTAGGTGCGGCGATGGCCGCGGATCTCGGCCTCGTCGCGGATTCCGCCAAGCGACATCCGTACGAACTCGCGGTTCAACGAGCGCGCAATCGACTCGCCGATCGACGTCTTGCCCGTCCCGGGAGGGCCGATCAGCGTCAGAATCGCACCCGATTTCTTGTCGACCTCGATCCCCCGCTCCTGGCGTAACTTCCGCACGGCGATGTACTCGACGATGCGATCCTTGACGTCCTCGAGGCCGGCGTGATCGGCATCGAGCACCTCACGGCTCGCCTGCGGATCGAGCCGCTCATCGGAGCGGACGCCCCACGGCACGGCGAGCAGCCAGTCGACGTAGCTCCGGATCGTCTGCGCCTCGGGCGAGCTCTCGCCCATGCGCTCGAAGCGGGCGAGCTCTCGCTCGGCCTGCTCCCGCACATGCTCGGGCATCCCCGACTCGGCGATCTTCGCGCGGAACTCCTCGACGACCGATGTCTCGTCCTCACCGAGCTCCTTGCGGATCGAGTCGAGCTGCTTGCGCAGGATGAACTCGCGCTGCTGCTTCTCCATCCCCGTGTTGACGTCCTCGCGGATGCGTCGACGGATCTGCATCAGGGCGAGACGCTCACGCTGGAATGCGAGAGCCAACTCGAGGCGCTGCGCAACGTCGACGGCCTCGAGAATCTCGACCTTCTGCTCGAACGTGAGATCAGGCGAGTAGCCAGACGTATCGGCAAGCGCGCCGGGATCGGAGATCGAGCGCACGAACGACGCGATGCGACCGTCGTCACCGCGGAGCTCGAGAATCTCCTCGACCACGGCGCGGTACTCCGTTTCGAGCGTGCGGAATGCCTCGCCCGTCGGGGCATCCTCATCCTGGCGCTCCTCCGCCTCGACGAAGAGACGTCCCTGTGCGTCTGTCTCGGCAGCACCGGCGATCGCGCGGTGGAGACCGTTCAGCGCCACGGCGGTATCGCCGCCGGGCAGCCGGACGCGGTCTGCCACCTCGGCCACGGTGCCGACCTTCGCGTACTCGCCGTCGTGCTTCGGAACGAGCAGGACACGCTCTTCATCCCCGACGTCGATCGTCAGGGTCACATTCATGTTGGGGAAGACGACGATCTCGTCGAGAGGTACGAGCAGCAGCTTGCTCACTATC
>JANOFZ010000431.1:0-2379 GCA_031413935.1 Thermoleophilia bacterium
GGGCTCGGGGGGGTCACGTCCCGACTATTGCGCGCCGCCCGGTGGTTGTCGCTTGTGGGGTGTCCCGCACCGCTAGACCCTAAATGATGGTTGCGGGACACCCCCACTCAATGTTCATTGCGGTAGTGCGGCGTCTCGCAACAATGCTGTCTTCCTGTCAACCGTTGTGAGACGCCGCACTAGGCGGGCTCCTCGGTAAGGAGTGGCTGTGTCGTGCCCGTCTTCACGACGACCCAGCCGTCGAACGTCTTCAACGGATACGGCGCATTCAACGGCACCTCCGTCGTCCCACCTGCCACGACGAACGCACCGCACGACTCGGCAAGACTGCCGTCCTTTGTCAGCCAGAGCGTGTAGGTGCTCCCCTCGGGCAGCACCGGCAGTCCGGAGACGCTGAACGTCATGGGCCAGTTACCGGCTTCGTCCCGGGCGAGCACGTCGATCGTCGCCTCTGCGTCGTTCGCGCCCTTCATCGTGATCGTCTGTACGGGCGCCCCGGGGCCGTCGCGCCCCCCGACCGCGTACCCGATGCCGAGCAGCACGGTTGCGGCGATCGCAACGGCGCCGATCGCGGTGAACTTGCGACGCGCGAACGGCACAACCTTGCCATCGGGGGGGATCGGAGGCTCTGCGAGCTCTGGTGGCAGCTCCGGCTGTGGGCCTGCGGCGACAAGCAGCTCGTGGGTCGCAAGCAGGCGCTCGCGAGCCGGATCGTCGGCAGCGACGAGATCGTCGAAGCGTGGAGGCGTGACGCTCATACTTCCCCCTCGAGCGCATCGGCGAGTCGGGCGAGACCGCTTCGCGTGCGCGTCTTGACCGTCCCCAGAGGCACCTGAAGGAACCCTGCTATCTCGCTCTGGGAGAGACTCGAGAAGTACGCGAGATCGATCACCGACCGCTCGCTGTCGGGCAGCGTCTCGAGTGCCCGGTGGACGCGCCAGGCATTCCACGACGCCTCCGCTTCCTCGTCGGGTCTGAGATCCGTGGAGACGATCTCGGGTGGGTCGGCCATCGTGGGCACCGGCTTGCGCCGCTGCACATCGACGATCGCGTTGTGGGCGATCGTGTAGATCCAGGCTCCGCCGGGGCCGCGCCGGCGGTCGTAACGGTGAGCGGAGCGCCAGACGGCGGCGAAGACATCCTGCACCGAGTCCTCGGCCCGGCCACGATCGCCGATGCGGCGCAGCGCAAAGCCGAGTACGGAGCGCGCGTAGCGGTGATACAGCTCCTCGAAGGCCTCCCGCTCGTGCTCGGCGATTCGTTCGATGAGAGTCCCATCGGTGACCTCGGGGGCGCTCACGAGTGTGATCGTCGCTGTTTGGGCGCGAGGGCGCAAGCGAAGGGGGAGAGCCGAATCCACTCCCTGGACTTACGCAAGGCACCTCATCGTGGATTGGTAGAGGGAGGATGCCAACCTCGAGTCTGGCACCCTCCCTCCGTTCTCCCTTCTTACTGCGCGGCGTCGTACCGGGCGCCGATCGCGGCCCAGTCGACGACGTTCCAGATCGCCTCGAGGTACTCGGGACGACGGTTCTGGTACTTCAGGTAGTACGCGTGCTCCCAGACGTCGATCCCGAGGAGCGGGGTCTTCCCCTCCGACACCGGTGAATCCTGGTTCGGGGTCGACATCACGGCGAGGCCGGTGCCGTCCCAGACGAGCCATGACCAACCGGAGCCGAATCGCTTGATCCCGGCATCGATCATCTGTGCCTTCAACACGTCGAACGCGCCAAACGTGGCCTGCACGGCCTCGCCGAGTGAACCCGTCGGCTCGCCCCCACCGTTCGGGGAGAGCGACGTCCAGAACAGGGCATGGTTGGCATGACCGCCGCCGTTGTTCCTCACGGCACCCTGCTTGTCTGCGGGCAGGATCTCCAGGTTCGAGATCACCGCGTCGATCGGGCGACCCATCCACTCGGTGCCGTCGAGTGCTGCGTTGAGGTTCGTCACGTACGCGGCATGGTGTTTGCCGTGGTGGATCTCCATCGTCTTCGCATCGATGTGCGGCTCGAGTGCATCGAGCGCGTAGGGCAGTTCGGGCAGTTCGTACGCCATTCCTTCTCCTTCGTTCGATTTCCGTTCAAGGATATGCTGCAGGACGTCTTTCGCCGAGCCGGAGGTTCTTCAAGGATGCCCACCTATACCGACATTAAACCGCGAGAGCTGAGGCCGGCCCTGCTCGAGCTCGACGGCATCTCGCGGGCCTCGATCGAAGCCCACCACCGGTTGTATCAGGGTTACGTCGGCAAGCGGAACGAGATCCTCGCGAAGCTCGAGGCCGTCGACCGTTCTGGAGCCAACCAGGTCTACTCCGAGCTGCGTGCGTTGAAGGTCGACCTCAGCTTCGCTGTCGGCGGAATCAAGAACCACGAGATCTAC
>JANOFZ010000432.1:0-5848 GCA_031413935.1 Thermoleophilia bacterium
TCCGAGAGCTTCTCCGGATCCTTGCCACCCGCTCGCGCCATCGTGCGTCGTCCCCCTCCACCGCCGCCGACAAGCGCCGAGGCGCCCTTGACGACGTCGGAGGCGCTGATGCGTTCAGCCACCGCGTCGTCGAAGTTGGCGATCAGAGTCACCTTGCCGTCGTCGACGCCGCCGAGCACGACAGCCGCAGGGCTGTGACGCTGCTTGAACCGGTCGGAGAGGTCGAGGAGCGCGTCCCCGTCGAGCCCGGGAACGGCCTGGACGATCAGATTGACGCCGTTCACGGAGCGCGTCTCTGCTTGGACGTCTCCCCCACTTTCACCCTGTGCCGACTTGCGCTTCAGCTCCTTGCGCACCTCGTCGAGCTCGGCGCGGAGTACGTCAACCTCGCGCGAGTGACCGTGGAGGAGCGCCCACGCCTCACCCGATGTGACCGCCTCGATCCGCCTGGCGCCGGAGCCGACCGAGCCTTCGGAGAGGATCGCGAACGCGCCGATCTCAGCGGTCGAACGGACGTGAGTGCCGCCGCAGAGCTCCGTCGAGACGCCCTCGATCTCGACGACGCGGACGATGTCGCCGTACTTCTCGCCGAACAGCATCATCGCGCCGAGCCTGCGTGCCTCGTCGATCGGCGTCTCGAAGATATGCAGGGGGTGGTTCTCGAAGATCGCTTTGTTCACCCGGAGCTCGATCTCGTTGCGTTGCTCCGGGGTGAGCTGCTGGGTGTGCGTGAAGTCGAACCGCAGCTTGTCGGGCCGCACCGCGGAGCCGGCCTGCTTGACGTGCTCGCCGACGACCTCTCGTAGTGCCTCCTGCAGAAGGTGCGTTGCCGTGTGGTTCGCCATCGTCGGGAAGCGAACGCTCCAGGGTACGACCGCGCGGACACGAGTACCTGCCGAGAAGCCCTCGCCCCGGAAGACGAGCACCTGGTCGTCTCCGACCCTGTTGGCCTGCACGAGGGTCGCACGGACGTCGTCGTCTGCGTCGAGTTCGAGGTAGCCCTCGTCGGAGACCTGGCCACCACCGGCGGGATAGAACGGAGACTCACGCAGCTTGGCGAGGAACGTGCCGTCACCGAGATCCTCGTACGCGTGCAGCTCCGTCAGCACGTCCCCCTTGTGGTAGCCGACGAATGCCGTCGGATCGGCTGCCCTCGCGAAGTCTGCTGCACGCTGCGTATCCGACTCGCCGCCGGCGCGCGAGATCGCCCGGTGCTCCGCCATGCGCTCCCGGTAGGCATCGACGTCGACCGCCTGCCCCCGCTCCTCGGCGAGCTCCACCGTGAGCTCGAGTGGGAACCCGTAGGTGGCAGCGAGCGTGAACGCATCATCTCCCGAGATCGAATCATTCTCCGCGAGCTCCTCGAAAACCTTGAGGCCGCGCTCGAGCGTCTCGCGGAAGCGTTCCTCCTCTGCCTTGACGACTCGCTCTATCTCTGCCTGATGCTGGACCACCTCGGGATACCACGGGCCGACCTGACCGACGACGATCGCGGGCAGGCGGTAGACCCCGTCGAGGCCGATCCGGCGAGCCTGCACGACCGCGCGCCGAATCAGCCGGCGCAACACATACCCGCGACCCTCGTTTCCGGGGACGACTCCCTCGGCGATGAGGAACGTCATCCCGCGGCCATGGTCGCTGAGGACACGATGCGCCTTCGTCGCCGCCTGGGACGACCCGTAACCGACACCCGACTCCTGCTCGATCCAGTCCATGATCAGACGGAAACCGTCGGTGTCGAAGATCGAATCGGCCTGCTGGAGGAGCATCGTGCCGCGCTCGAGCCCGAGGCCCGTGTCGATGTTTTGCCGGGGCAGCGGTGTCAGCTTTCCGCCCTCGTCGAGGTCGTACTCCATGAAGACGAGGTTCCAGAACTCGAGGAACCGCTCGCAGCGCTCGCAACCGGGCGCGCAATCGGGCTCACCACAGCCGAACTCCTCGCCGCGGTCGTAGTTCAGCTCGGAGCAAGGGCCACACGGGCCGGTCGCTCCGGCCGGGCCCCAGAAGTTCTCGGATCGCGGCAGCCCGATGATGCGCTCGCGCGGAACGCCCTTGCGAAGCCAGCCCTGAACTGCCTCATCGTCCTCACCGAGGCCGAGCTCCGGGTCGCCGGCGAAGACGGTCGGCCAGATGCGATCGGGGTCGAGGCCCATCTTCTCCGTCGCGAACTCCCAGGCAAGATCGATCGCGCCGTCCTTGAAGTAGTCACCGAACGAGAAGTTTCCGAGCATCTCGAACATCGAGGCGTGGCGGGCCGTGAGCCCGACCTCGTCGAGATCGGTGTCCTTCCCTCCGGCTCGCAGCACCTTCTGCACCGTCGTGAAGCGCGGTGCCGGCGGGTCTTTCTGGCCGGAGAAGTACGGCTTGAGCGGCTGCATCCCGGCGGAGATGAACAGCGTCGAGGGATCCTCGGGCGGAGGAAGCAACGACCACGACGGGAAGCGCATGTGACCCCGTTCCTCGAAAAAGGAGAGGAAGCCTTCGCGGAGCTCGGCCGTCGTGCGCATGACGCGATCGTAGCCGTGATCAGGCGATTCCCACGTGTTTGGCCCAGTTGCGAATCAGGCCTCTCCGAGCCCTACTCAAAGCTCGGAGAACAGCGAGTGCGTGGCGCGGTCAGGTGAACGATGTCGGCGTCGGGCCACGCTGTGCGGAGCCGACGCACGTTCATCAGGTGGCCCTAGGCTGCGGGCGGTCTGTCGCCCGACGGCTCGAACGCCGGCGAGTCGTCCGGCGGCTCGGGCACGGGGTCCGGCTTCGGGACCGGCGTAGGCCGCGGCCACGGGTCGGGCTTCGGCTCTGCCTCGGGCCGCGGCTGCGACTTCGGCCGCTCCGTCTCCATCGGCGTGCGCCCGGCGGTGCGTAGATCCTCACGGAGGTCTGCCTCTCGCTCGCGCGCCGCTTCCTTCGCCGCCGTCGTGGCGTCGCCGAAGCTCTTCGACTTGCGGAACTGCGAGAAGCCGTGGGTGATTCCTGCGGCGATGCCCGTCACCTTCTCGACCGGCGTCGTGATCACCGTCGAGATCGCACGCACTGCGGTATCTGCGCTGTCGGCCATCGAGACCGCGCTGTCCGTCACCGTGTCGGCCTTGTCGAGCTGGTAGTTGACGCGATCGACGGTGAACCCCGTCTTCACGATCACGGGCAGGAGGTCACGTTCGGTGCCGGTGATGAACGACGAGAGACGTTCGAAGGCCTGCCCGAGCCGAAGGAGCATGAAGGCTGCAGCAAGGCCAATGGCGACCAGGAAGATGGCGAGACCCCAGTACGCGGCATCTCCAGCGGTGGAGGCGAGGAGCGTCATGCGGAGATCCTACCCGGTTGCACCGACAATAACGCCGGCTCCCACGATCGCGTCGTCGTCGTAGAGAACTGCGACCTGACCGGGCGCCACCGCGTGAGCCGGCTCGTCGAGCGTGAGGACGAACCCGTCATCGGTGGGGACGACGTCCGCGAGGATCGCACCCGAGCGATAGCGCAGCTTTGCCTCCCCCCGGACGACGGGAAGGTAGAGGCGGCCTCGGACGGTGACGTGTCGCGTCTCGAGCGCGTTGCGCGGGCCGACGACGAGCGTGTTCGTCGACGAGTCGGATCGGAGTGCGTAGAAGGGCTCGGGCGCCGCGAGCCCGATTCCGCGGCGCTGCCCCGGCGTGTAGCGCCACACACCATCGTGTCGCCCGAGCACGTTTCCCTCCTCGTCGATGATTGGGCCGGGCTTGCGCGCAAGCCCCTGCCGCTCGAGGAACGAGCGGTAGTCATCGCCGGCGAGGAAGCAGGCTTCCTGACTTTCCGCGCGGTCTGCGACCGCGAGCCCAGCCGCTGCGGCCTCGACGCGGGTGCTGATCTTGCCCTGCTCACCGAGGGGAAATGCGACGCGATCGAGAAGGCTGGGATCGACGGTGGCAAGCATGTAGGACTGATCCTTGGCGGCGTCCGTTCCCCGGGCGATCAACCGGATTCCGTCGCGATCGACGATCCGCGCGTAGTGACCCGTCCAGAGGACGTCAGCGCCCGCGCGCTCGGTGAAGTCGACGAGCGCATCGAAGCGGAACCGACCGTTGCACCGCATGCATGGGTTGGGCGTCAAACCGTCCGCATAGCCGTCGACGAACGGCTGCACGACGATGGCCCGGAACGCGTCCCGGAGATCGAGGGTGACGTGAGGGAGCCCGAGTCGATGGCAGGTCTCGCGAGCTGCGATAACCGCGTCCGGGGAGCAGCATACGCGCTCGGAGCTCGGGCCGTGGGGGTCGATCCAGAGGCGGAGCGTAACGCCAATCGCGTTCGGGGCTGCGCGAAGCATTGCGACGGCGCTGTCGACGCCGCCGCTCATTGCAACGGCGATCCGGCCTGTCGCACGGGCTGCCGTGAAGACGGGCGCGATCGCGTTTGCGAGCGCGTCCGCAGAAAGAGTCTCACCCGGTACCGCTGCTGCCTCGAGGAGCGTCAGGCCCACGAGGGAGCGCTCGAGGCCGGGCGCATCGGCAGCCACGATACGGTCTTTCTCCACCGTGAGCCGCACGGCGGCGTACTCCTCGCCGCGGGCGGAGTCTCCGATCAGCTCGTAGTGATCCACTCAGGGAGGCTACCGGCAAGCGGTCGGGACACGCCCTCGAGGAGCCCCGCTCCGGCAGCTCGGGGCCCGCCCCCCATGTGGCGCCGCCGGAATCTCTCGGGCAACGCGCCACCAACCTCCCCCAGGGGGGCACCGAGATGCCCTGAAGGCACGGTACCGGTCGAATTGTCACGCCCGGGTGTCGGATGTGTGCCGGAAGCGCACCAACGCGCGGAAGCAGGTTCGCCAACGGTCGCGGGCGCCACGTTCGCGGCCGACGCTCGGGGGCGCGCTAGCTCTCAGTCCTCGAGCGCTACGACCTCGAGTCGGTTCCCCCACGGATCGCTGATGTGAAAGCGGCGCTGGGTCGGGATCTCGGCGTCGTCCGCCCAACGCACCTCGATTCCCGCGTCCGTCAGAGACGCTCCCAAATCCTCGAGCGCTGCAACCGAGCCGACCGAGAAGGCCGGGTGTGCCTTTGCGGCCGGCGCGAAGGGATCCTCGACGCCGATGTGCAACTCCGCCGCTCCTGCGCGAAACCAGCATCCGCCTCGAATTGCCAGTAGCGGAGGCTTGTCGACCTCCTTGAGGCCGAGCAAGCCGCCGTAGAACAGTCGTGCGGCCTCCTCGCAGGCGGGGGGCGCCGCAACCTGAACGTGATGAACGCCTGTGATCGAGCTCACAGGGACGAGCGACCGTCGTACTCCGGCAAGGGCTTCCCGGCGACGACGACATAGGCGAGCCCATCCGGGCCAGCGGCGACAAGGCGTATGGACTCCGCATCGACGCGGAGGTAGTCACCGCCGCCGAGAGAGACCGCCTCACCGTCGACCGTCATCGTGCCGCTCCCCTCGAGCACGATGTAGACCTCCTCGTGCCCGGTCTTCAGCTCGTCGTGCTCGATGCCCTCGAGATCGGCGGGAAGCCGAACCTCGTTGATCCCGAACGCGGTCGTGCCGAGCGACCGGCGCATCTTGAAGAACACGTCCCGGAACTTCTCGACCGACGGATCATCGTGATTGACGAGCGTGTATCCCATAGCGGGGACACTAGTGCCTCGAGGTTGATCGAGACGGGGCGTGATGCGATGTGGAGAGACCCCAGCCGTACCTACGGCAGTTCGAAACCATCATCGAGCCCCGTGCAGCACCGCACATACGAGGAAGATCGCCCCACCCTGCCGATGAATCCCGGAGCCAATTGAGAACCTGGCGAGCCAGGTGGGTGCGCTGTCAGCCTCTGGCAAAGCCTCCGCCGAACACACGCTCCCTTGATGAGTCTTGGTTCACGTTG